>CAZGVH010000183.1:0-2475 GCA_964528955.1 uncultured Dehalococcoidales bacterium
GGCCTGAAAAACAGGGTGTCCAAAAAGGTGACGCTTTTTACTATGTAGTCGAAGTTGTATATGATACCAGTTTTGTATCCGGTATCGATAAGGAAACCCTGGATGAAAACGTAAACCTGAACCCCTTCGAAATAAAAGACATCACCGAAAGAACCTTCAGGTTGGATTCTCAAACAAAAGTATACCAACGTTTGTACCTGGTTCAATTCGTCAGCGGGAATGTCGAACGCATATATGATTTCCCATCCCTCGTTGTAAAATATAAACTTAAGAGTGCTAACGGTTATGCGGAAACTCCGGCCGTACCGGAATCCGTCTATGTCGCTCCCAGGTTACCCTCCAGCGGAGCAGTTATCATAAGTGGTTTGAATGCAGGTACTTATTCACTGCAACCACTGGATGGCAACATAAAGAAAATAGGTGTGAATACTGTCTCATGGATTTTATGGATTGTCGGCGGGCTTTTGCTTATCCTGCTGGTTGTCAATCTGATTACCCGCGTGATTCCGCAGTGGAAAGAAGACGAGAGGCAGCAGAGAAGCAAGCACATGAGTGAGTTCCTGCGTAAAGCATACGGTTCTCTGCTCGATAATGTGGCCAGTTGCACCAAACCGGCAAGTTTATTCCATCAGATAGACTATATACTTAGAGTTATTCTTTCGCCTGAAAACAAGATTGGTATATTGCAGGAACTCGACCTGGAGCAGGTACCGTGCGAGATAAAATCCACGGTTACATCTCTGTTTGAAAAGTGCGCAAAATCTTACGAAAATGCAGATATAACACAGCAGGAAGTTGAAGAAGCGGTAAAAATGCTTGAGGATGTAATGAAGTATTACTATGCAGAGGATATGGAGGAATGGACGGTTTAGTCGAGTTTATTAAAGCTTGTGCGTTTACCACACCGGTTCCTTTCTGGATTGCCGGCGGTGTGATGCTGCTGCTCCTTTTCTTTCCATGGTTTATGAAAAAGAGAGGGCTGGCATTAGACCTGAAGTACTGGAAAGGCAAGGTCGAATTTAATAGCAAGAGATATTGGATAATGTCGGTACCTGTGGTTATCATAACTATCCTGATGGCCGGAGTGCTTTCGGGTCCTCAGGTTACGACAAAGACAGTAACCAATGTCTATGGATTTCCGGTAATGCTTGTAGTCGATATTTCCGGTAGCATGGGTGTCGGTTATAGTTTTAATACGCCTTTCGGATATAGCTATCAGATTTTCGACAAATTAACTTCTTTAAGAGGAGATATCAATTTCGGGCTTTTAATGTTTTCCACCGACAAGTATATTGCCAGGTATTTTGCGAACAAGGATGAGCTGTTCTACGACTCTCTCGATAATCTAAAGGAAATTCAGGAAATCTCAACGGGAACAGGGATTAGCGGAGCTATGCAGTTAGCTCATCAGTTCATGACAAAAAATATCGACGGCGAAGGCGCTATCATCCTTATCAGTGACATGGATACCAGCGCCCTGGAATGGCAGAGAATTATATCGGAAATCAATCAAATGAAACTGGAAGGCATTAAAACCTATATGATTACGCCTTATGATGCCGAAACTATTGCTAAATTGGCGGCATCCGGCGGCGGTATCGGTAGAACCTCAGGTATCGATATAAAACAGGCTAGCGATTTATATATTATCTCTATGAACGATATGGAAGGTATTAACCTTGTCTGCCAGGATATAATGACAATGCAGATGTCGTTAATCAGGGAAGATATTATTAAAGAAAAAGATAGTTTAATCCCTTATTTTATTATTCCGGCACTGGGGCTTTTAGGGCTTTGCCTTGTTCTCGGTGAAACCGGTTTCCGTAAAATACCTTAATGGAGGAAAGATAAAAATGTCAGCAGTGAAGAAAGAGAACAGAATGAGTACTATGGTTTCCTTTGCAAAAAAGGCATGGATAAGCCTTTTACTAATAGTTATCGCTGTTGTAATGGTTGGTGTCGGTATCTATTTTAATTCCAATTCTTATTGGGCAAACAGAGCCGATGTCAGCCTGTTCAATAAAGGCATGGAAGCTTATAGCGCTGGAGATGAAGTGTTGCCGGCAACAGAAGACCGCCCTGAAGAACAGGCGGTTATCAGAGCGGCTGCATATTTACAACAGGCATATTCGGATAGTAAAGATGAAAACCTTCGTGCTCTGGCTCAATATAACCTGGGTGCGCTGATGGCCTTTGAGGGTTTAACGATACTTGATAACCAGACTCCGCTTTTTGTAATTTCAGAAGCAATCGGTAAACTGTCTGAAGCAGTTCGGCTCGACCCCAGTAATGAAGCTGCAAAATATAACCTGGAGCTTCTGGAAAAAGTACAATCCATACTTCAACCCACGGGTGGAATTGCCGTTTCTGAAAAAGCCGTCGGTTCGCTGGGAGGTCTGGCGGGATATTCTTCAGGGGTTATCTATAAAGGATATTAATCGGGCTTTTAAAAGAGGCGACTGATGATTTTTGAAA
>CAZGVH010000184.1:0-2469 GCA_964528955.1 uncultured Dehalococcoidales bacterium
GCTCCGCATATATATAATAAAAGGCATTCATAATGAGATTAATAAGACAGTTGCTGAGCTTGTCGAAGGATAGATGCGGAGCTAAATTTATAGACCCGTTTAAAACAAGTTTGCTATAACGCAAATTACTGATACTATGGTTTCGAGACCACCATTTCAATAGCCTTGCTCCACCCGTCGGGGCCGATTCCCCTGACCTTATACAGGCCGGAGATGTTCATCCGGCTCCATTTTTTATCCGAACCTTGAACCAGCATGCGGAAATCGACCTGTGAAAGAAGCGGCAGATCATTTGTATTGTTCCCTATTCCGAATGACGCTACATTTCCATAATTCATCTTGTAGAGTTCAAGGAGTATTTTTACTGCTTTACCCTTGTCGTTGCCTCCGGTGACTTCATAAAACCTGCCGCCGAAGGTGCATAACAATCCGGCATTTTTTATTTCTACGAATACCGCTTCCATGGCTCTTCTGCTGCCCTTAATCTTTAATGTTTCACTATACTCCCTTTGTTTAGCCAGAGCCGCCATTTTTAAGCCCAGCCCGGTTTCCTTGGCAACATCTTCGACTGTCATGTCACCGAAGCTGTTAACAAGAATCTCTCCCAGATTATTAGTTTCAATCTGGCGGTAGGCTAATTCCAACGCTTCCTTTAATTTATGACGCAGTTCCAGATAGGCAGTACCGAACTCGACAACCATATAGTCGTTCGCAACCTTGTCATAAGAAAAAGGCAGCCTGAAATACTCCTTGGGGATATATATGGCACCCCCGTTTTCTACAATAAAGGGCGTATTTATACCGAGTTCATCGCGATATACTTCCTGTTCTGACCTGGTTTTCGAGGAACAGAAAACAATCGGGATATCCATTCCCTGCAGCTTCCTGATGGCATCAAGCGCCAGGGTATAGGAATAATTCTGGGAATCGAGCAGCGTCCCGTCGAGGTCGGTAATGACTACTTTTTTAGCGGCATCGGATTTCTTACTCCTGTCGACGGCTATCCTGAATATAGATTTATCGGGGACAATAAATCTCGGCATGATACCCTCTATGTTATCCGCAAACATGGAAAGGTCGATATTCTGCGGAGGCGCTATCAACTGGATATTCGAAACCTCCTCCCCTTCTTTTATACATTCCATGTCTATTAACTGCTTTTTAATTATTTCCTTCGTTTTTTCTTCACATAGGGGGCTGTAATATATCACCGAAAGACTTGGCAGCAGCATTTCCTGCAACAGGTGGTCATCGCCCTTTTCGGCATGCAGATGGGGATTGATAGATTCGGTCTGGATTACCTCCACGCCTTTTTCGGCAACGGAATCATCGGTATTTTCCAGGATGCCGCTGAAATTCTCGAGTATGGAGATCAGTTCCTGCGTTTCTACAGCATAACCCGAACCATAGGTCAGCCTCATAGCCAGTTCCAGACTCATGGCATGCTCTCCGGCATTGGCCGTCTTAATCACCTCGGTCTCAAATCTGCCCTTAGTGGAAAGAAGGGCGTTTACAAAACGGTTGCTTATCTCCGAAACGCGCCCCCATTTCTTAAAATACAATTCTCCGATGAGCTTCGGTTTATATTTCCATAAAATACGTACCATGGCGTAAGGCGATTCGATCATGCTGAAACCGGAGGCATAGTGTTTAACGTATTCCATTACAGCACCCGGAATATAATTATCGGTATCGATAAAGCCTACGTATTCCCTGCCCATTATTTTCGACATTACGATACCTATTATCATCCCCTCGCTTTTTCCGCTGCGAATGAGACCATCATCGTCGATAATATCGGGATAACCGGAAAATGAAAAGGCATTGGCAAGATCGGGATCTTTTTGATGAACAACCAGGGCTTGTCGTTTATTTACATTGCAAAAGCGGGTTACAATGTCTTTTTCGCTTTTAAAATAGTCCGGGTTGCTGTTTGAAATTACTATAATCAGGCAATCATGGGGCACGCCGCTGAGCACCCCTTCGAAAACCTTCAGATCTTCGTTCTTTACGGGTAAAACGATTGCCAGCTTTTGCTCTATCATGGAAACGGCTTCACGGCTGATGCGGCGTGTACCGGCATCGTCTTTCGTGAAAGCGACTGCGTCCGAACCGGAATCCAATTCGAGAGCACGGCAGACATCATGTATTTTAACCGGACCGATATGGTCGGCAGCTCTAATAGCCTCAAATCGCATAATACTTCCCTCCTCGCATATTTCTTACATTGAAAGGAATTCTGTCATAAGTAATATTGGAATCTCATATTTTTAAACATTATTTATTTAAAATAATAGTACTAATCGCTTATAAACAATCTCTCCCTTTAGGATCCTATCTTTCCCAGTCTTAAAGGTATCTTTAAAAGTCGTATTGATTCAACAGACATTATTAACATGGATGAGATTATAACAGGAGGTTTGACGTGAATAGATATGCCAGCCGGTACTGACTAACAATATAATAATT
>CAZGVH010000185.1:0-2467 GCA_964528955.1 uncultured Dehalococcoidales bacterium
ATTTTGGCTCCTTCATAAAGGACGCCGAGCTTTTCGACATCATCGCCGTATTCATCCCAGTATGATGCATGGGTGTAAGGCAGCCATGCTGTAGTGAACGCATCCGAGTCACCGCTTGCCACTGCAGACCACATGATACCTGCGGTGACAACGTTCTTTTCCACTTCGTAGCCCATGTCGTTAAGTATCACTTCCGCCAAATGCGTTTCAGCTTCGGCACAGGACCACTGAACGTAGACCAGCTTGATAGTCTTTGTCTCCGAGGCACAACCGCCGGCCATGCCTCCTATCATGACAACCATTAAAATCATTGCCAAAAGATAGTAACTTATTTTTTTAAACATTTTTATCCTCCCTGTTTAATAGTTTTGGTTGCCCGGTTGGCAATTATTCTATTGTGCACCACCCCCTTTCATTTAAATTAAAAATTAATTATTTATTCAGACTGTTTTTTGAATTTATTTCTTAAATAATTAAATATCCTGGTTGCCGGTATTTCCTGACTGGAACCTATATTGCGGCTGACCCTATCCAAGACCATAGCCAGAATAACTATAGCCAAGCCGCTTTCAAATCCGAGCGCCAGGTCGAGCTGACTAACAGACCGTATCACTACACCGCCGAGTCCGCCGAATCCTATCATCGAGGCAATAACCACCATGGATATACCGAGCATAATGCACTGGTTCACGCCCGCCATGATACTGGGAAGGGCAAGCGGCAAATCGACCTTCATGAGCACCTGCCGGTCGTTAGCGCCGAAAGCTACCGCCATCTCCTTCATTTCCGCCGGAACCTGTGTGATACCTAAATATGTAAGACGGATGGGAGGCGGCACGGCAAAAATAATGGTCGCAAAAAGCGCCGGCACGATTCCTATACCGAAAAGCAGCGCCACCGGAATAAGATAAACGAGCGACGGCATTGTCTGCATAAAGTCCAGTACGGGCCTCATCACTGCCTCAAATCTATGGCTGCGCGTCATTACTATACCGGTTGGGATAGCTATTACAAGAGCGACTATGACGGCAATAACTACTAGAACCAGCGTATCGATAAGCTGCGGCCACAAGTCCATATTCCATACAAGCAGCAGGCCCAGAGCGCTGAAAACGGCCGTACTTTTCTTGGTGACCAGCCAGATCAAGATCGCGAAAATAAGAATAAGGATTACGGGTGACACCGCCATCAAGCCATCGCTGAATGCGCTGGCGACGGCTTTCGTGACATCACTGATAAAGTCGAATATCACCGAAAATTGATCTATCAGCCACCTGATAAACCATTCAACGGCATCTCCTATAGGCAGTTTGGGAATTTCAAGATTCGGCAATACCGTCACCTCCCTTTCTTTCATCCAGTGTCATCAGCAGGATACTGTGAGTTATTACTCCCAGGAAACGTCCGTTATCATCGACAACCGCCAGGTCTTTCTCGGCATTACGCAGTTCCGGATATACCTCCCTCATAATTGTGCCGGACTGGACGGTGCTGGTCTCTTTTATAATATCCTTAATGCTTATTTGTTTTTCCTTAGCCAGTTTCAAGACGTCTTCTTGCAGAATCATTCCAACCAGCTTGTTCCTCGAACCCAGCACAAAAAGATAATCCGTATCCGCTTTTTTCATACGGTGCAGGGCAACGGATACTCCCTCCGTTTCGCGGATAACTTCGCGCGGCCACTTGGAAATGCTGTTGGCATCCAGAATCTTGGATACATCGATGCCCTGTAAAAACTTCTCGACATACTCGTTTGCCGGATTCGATAGGATTTCGTCGGCAGTACCAATTTGTTCGATAGCGCCGTCACGCATAATGGCGATCCTGTCGCCAAGACGCAGCGCTTCATCGAGGTCATGGGTCACAAAAACCACTGTTTTTTTGATTTCCCGCTGCAGGGTTATCAATTCCTCCTGCATTTCAGCGCGTATCAGCGCATCGAGCGCACTAAAAGGTTCATCCATCAGCATAATATCCGAATCCATAACCAGGGCACGTGCCAGCCCTACCCTTTGTTTCATACCGCCGCTAAGTTCACCGGGGAATTTGTCTTTATATTCCTCCAGACCTACTTTAACCAGGGCTTCCTGAGCTCTCTGGCGTCTTTCTTCAACCGGAGTACCCCGCAGTTCCAGCCCGAAAGCGACGTTATCGGTAATAGAGCGGTTAGGAAGCAAGGCAAAATGCTGAAAAACCATGCTGATTTTTTCACCGCGCAGTTTGCGCAGTTCTTCCTCGTTTAGCTTTTCCACGGCGCTGCCGTCTACTAAAAGCGAACCGCTGGTGGGCATAAGCAGCCCGTTGATACAGCGTAAAAGAGTGGATTTACCACTGCCGGAAAGGCCGATAACGACAAATATTTCCCCTTCGGTAATCTCAAAATTGACTCCGGCTACACCTACAGTGAGACCGGTTTCCTGAAGAATTTCACTGCGCGATAATCCCTTGTTAAAGAGTCCAAGGGCTT
>CAZGVH010000186.1:0-2463 GCA_964528955.1 uncultured Dehalococcoidales bacterium
CAGAGGCTGAAGGAGCTGGCCGGTTATTTTATACGCCGTTTTATGGCTGATTCCGCACAGTCCATCTTCGTAATTATAGATATATTATTTAAAAGCGATAATTCAAAGCTGTGGGAATGGGCGCGCGCCTGCGATATGTCCGCCCGTGTATTTAACGCCTGGGCAAACGGGTTTATCACACGTCTCGAGTCCGACAGTAAAACCGGCAGATTCAGCATCTATCTCAGAAGTTATACCAATGAGTTGTGGATAATAAATAACCTGTATTATGAATATATCGGGCAATTTTGCGAGGTTGCCGAAAAAATTGAAGTTCCCCAGGAAGCGAAGGAACAATACGCCAAATTCTTAGTCGAATACAATACATTCGTTTCTCAATTTCGTGAACTAATATCCGAAATGAGAAAGGTTGCCCGCACGGAGATAGAGCCGCCCAGCATTAAAACAGCACGGGAATTGGCTCCGCTTCCGGTGCAACAACCTAAACTGAAAAAATAAATATTTCGTCTCCGTTATTGAATTTATCTTAAATATTGGGGAAGTTTGGAGGGGTTTTGACAAGGCCGATTGTAGCTATTGTCGGCAGACAGAACGTAGGGAAATCCACCCTTTTGAATCGTCTGGCAGGCAAGCAGCTTTCTATAGTTAGCGATGTTCCGGGCACCACGCGTGACCGTGTCAGCGTCAATATTCCCTGGCAGGGGAAAGAGTTCAACGTAGTGGATACCGGAGGGTTGGAAATAGGAGCCTCATCCGATATGGCGCAGGCTGTTAACAAGCAGGTCATTACTGCTATGGATGGAGCGGAACTGATTCTTTTTTTAGTGGATATCAAGGACGGAGTTATTTCCTCCGATTTCGAAATAGCGGAATTGCTGCGCAGTTCCAAAAAACCCGTTTTACTGGTTGCCAATAAAGCGGATAACGATAAACTGGTCTCAAATGCAGTAGATTTCTATCAACTGGGGCTGGGAGAGCCGATGATTATCAGCGCATATCACGGGCTGGGTATTTCGGATTTGCTGGATAAAGTCTCATCACTGATTCCCGATGCTCCGGAAGTCGATGTTATCGGGGATATGCTGAAAATAGCCATTGTCGGCAGACCTAACGCCGGCAAATCGATGCTGTTGAATGCTTTGCTGGGAGAGGAGAGGTCTATCGTCAGCGATATACCTGGAACAACCCGCGATGCAATAGATACGGCGCTTGACTTTATGGGACAAAGTGTGTTAATTATTGATACGGCGGGTGTGCGGCGGAGAGGCCGTATCGACCGCGGTGTTGAGCAGTATAGTGTTTTACGCTCCTTTCGGGCAATAGACAGAGCGGATGTCGTTTTGCTTATCCTGGATGCCACTGAGCTTGTAGCTGCGCAGGATATGCATATTGCCGGCTACGTTCAACAGGAAGCCAAGGGTATTATAGTAATCGTCAATAAATGGGATTTAGCCATGGATTTAACCGCTGCCGAATGCGAGAAATATATCAGGGGTAAGATGAAGTTCTTATCTTATGCTCCGATCTTGCAAATATCGGCAAAATTGAAACAGGGGACAGACAAAATAATTCCACTGGCGTCCCGGATTCACAAGGAAAGACATAAACGTATACCGACCGGCGAATTGAACAGCTTCATTCAGCGCGTAGCGGCATCTCATGCCCCTCCCAGGAGCGGCACAAGACAGCTCAGCCTTTTTTATGCCACTCAGGCTGAAGTTAACCCTCCGACATTCGTGTTCTTCGTCAACAATGCCGGACTTGTTCATTTTACTTACAAACGCTTTCTGGAAAATAATCTGCGGGACGCTTTCGGTTTCGAAGGAACACCCATCCAACTTGTATTCAAATCAAGGGGTGAACAATCATGACATTAGTAATAGCAAAATTCGTCCTGGTCGCTTTTATCGGATACCTTCTGGGTTCCATACCTTTCGGGCTGATTGTCAGCAAGCGCAAGGCGAATATCGATATACGTAATTACGGCAGTGGTAAAACCGGTGGTACCAACGTTTTAAGAACGCTCGGCAGGAAGGCTTTCGTACTGGTAGCCAGCCTGGATATTGCAAAGGGCGCCCTGGCAGTTGTGATTGCCGGATTTATTGTCGGAACGGATTATATGGCTATCGGCGCTTACGGCTATCTGGGTGTGGTTTTTGCCCAGGCGCTGGCGGGGCTTGCCGCGGTTATCGGTCATATATGGCCGATTTTTGTTAAATTCAAGGGCGGCAGGGGAGTAGCTACTTTCCTCGGCGGACTGATTGCCCTTTGTCCGGCAGCCGGTCTTTTCGGAGGCGAAGCGCTCATCATTACAGCCGGCATCTCCGGTTTTGTATCATTAGGTTCTATAATCGGGATGGTCGGCGCTTATGCCATTCTCATTCCGCTTACCATAATGTATGGTTTCCCGCCGGAATATCTTGCTTATGTACTGGCAGGTACACTGCTTATTATTTTTATGCA
>CAZGVH010000187.1:0-2455 GCA_964528955.1 uncultured Dehalococcoidales bacterium
GATAGAAGTAGCGCAAATCCTCCGTATCGTCAGGCCAACCGAGAGTGGAATGCGGCCACAGGCCGGAACTGAACCAGGTATCCAGAACGTCCTGATCCTGTTCGATTTCCGTCGAGCCGCAGCCGCAGCAGCGCCTGGGGTCTTTGGTATCTACCGTCAGCGCATCGCAATTTTTACAGTACCATACCGGTATGCGGTGCCCCCACCACAGCTGGCGCGAGATGCACCAGTCGCGGATATTTTCCATCCAGTTCAGGTAAACCTTAGTAAAACGCTCGGGCAGAATGGTAATTCTACCGCCGGTTACCGCTTCGATAGCCGGTTTCGCCAGAGGCTCCGTCTTTACGAACCACTGTCTGCTGGCAATCGGTTCCACAATTGTATGACAGCGGAAACAATGGCCTATGGAATGGTTATACGGTTCTATTTTTACCAGAAGCCCGTCCCTGTCGAGGTCGGCAATGATGGTCTTGCGACAGATAAACCTGTCCATCCCGTTATAGAGCCCGGCGTTTTCATTCATCGTTGCATCGGGATTAAGGATATTTATAAGCGGCAGGTTGTGCCGCTGACCGATTTCAAAATCGACAGGGTCGTGAGCCGGAGTGACTTTTACCGCCCCTGTACCGAACTGCAGATCCACCGCATCGTCACCGACTATCGGGATTTCGCGGTTTACCACTGGAACTATGGCTTTTTTACCGATAAGCTTGCCGAAACGTTCATCCGCCGGATTTACGGCAATCGCGGTATCACCTAAAAGAGTTTCGGGGCGGGTAGTGGCAACCATCAGATAATTGCCGCTATCGTCTACCAGCTTATAACGGATATAGTAGAGGTTTCCGGTTACATCCTTGTGGTCTACTTCGAGGTCTGAAAGCGCTGTAGCGCAGCGCGGACAGCGGTTGATGATGCGTTCGCCGCGATATATCAAATCCTTGTTATACAGGCGTACGAATACCTCGCGTACCGCCTTGCTTAAACCTTCATCCAGCGTAAAACGCTCGCGGCTCCAGTCGCATGAGATACCGAGACGCTGATGCTGGTGCATAATGGTATCATGGCATTCGCCTGCCCATTTCCACACCCTCTTTTCGAACTTTTCACGCCCCAACTCGTACTTATTGGAGCCTTCTTGCGCCAGCTGCCTCTCGACAACCACCTGTGCCGCAATTCCGGCATGGTCGAAGCCCGGCAGCCAGAGTGTCGGCTCTCCCAGCATACGATGCCAGCGGATCATGATATCTTCCAGCGTCGCAGTTAAAGCGTGACCCACATGCAAACCGCCGGTAACGTTGGGCGGCGGCATCATGATGACGAAAGGCTCTTTTTCAGGGTCTATTTCAGGCTTGAAGTAATCCTTCTTCATCCAGTATTTATACCACTTGGTCTCTACCTTGGCCGCTTCATAGGCTTTCGGCATCTCGTTTTGTTCAGATTCAAACATGCTTGCCCCTTTAAAGTTTAGTTAAAAATTCTCTTGACGCCATCAAAAGAATATCAGATTAAAAGAGAGGGGCGCCGCCCCTCAAAAATATCACTGTATTTTACAGGATATCGATTATAATATCTCTTTTACCCTGTCGAGAATTCTATCCGCCACCTCGCGCTTGGTTACCAGCGGCAGCACTTCCGTTCTTTCATCACTGTCGATAATGGTGACGCGATTGGTATCGCTGCCGAATCCGCTGTCTTTTTCCGTAATATCGTTCGCTACTATCAAATCCAAGTGCTTTGTCCTAAGCTTAGCCGCAGCGTTTTCCACCAGGTTCTCGCTCTCGGCGGCAAAACCGACCCTGACAAAGTTCCCCTTCACTTCCGATAATATATCGTGTGTTTTAACCAGTTTCAGAGAAAGGACTTCATCCGCCTTTTTGATCTTGTTTTCGCAAATTTTTTCGCTTCTATAATCCGCTACCGCCGCTGCCATTACCAGTACATCCGCATTGATGACTGCATTCTCAACAGCGTTTTTCATTTCCAAAGCCGATTCGACGGTGATGGCATCGATTCCAGCGGAAGACTGAAAATCGACCGTTGTTATCAACGTTACCGCAGCCCCCCGGTCGCGGGCTGCCTGAGACACGGCAAACCCCATCTTTCCCGAGGAACGGTTGCCAATAAAACGCACCGGGTCGATTGCTTCGCGCGTGCCTCCGGCGGTAACTACAATCCGTTTTCCGGCAAAGTCGCCGCTTCGGGCAAGCACATACCTGACGGCATCCAGTATTTCCGAGGTATCCGGCAATCTTCCTTTGCCGGTTTTACCGGATGCAAGACGACCGTAGGAGGGCTCGATAAAAACGAAGCCTCTTTCCTTAAGTTTTGAGATATTTTCCTGTGTTATCTGATTGCTATACATATTGTCGTTCATTGCCGGAGCTATGACTACCGGGGCTTTGCTTGCCAGAACAGTCGAGCAGAGCAGGTTGTCCGCCATCCCGTATGCCAGTTT
>CAZGVH010000188.1:0-2425 GCA_964528955.1 uncultured Dehalococcoidales bacterium
ATGTTGTTATGTAATGCCGCTTCTATCGATGAAGTTATGCCTTTTACGACTGATAACGCTTAGGCTTCTCATCATAACTGCCTTGCGAGATTTCTCAAAACCACTAGTGGTGAGCCTGTCGAACCCGAAGTACCCTTTAGGGTGATAGCGGCGGAGATTTCCGTTAAAATCTTGTCCCAGATATCATTGCAAAGGGCAATGAGTAATCTCTACTGATTGAACAACTGTCGGGTTAGACCAAAACAACCATATCCTCCGTCCCCCCGCTATTGTAGTAATTTTACCGTTATAATGAAAGACTACTTGATTAATTATAGACAAAAAATAAAGAAATTCGTATTTAAGCAACAATTCGTTAACTATTTAGTGATATAATACTATCTGATACGATAAAGCACATTAATTAACTTACATACTTGATAAAATTTATATGAGCGGAGAAATTTTATGAACAAACTATCTAATAAATTTGTCATCTTCGCCTGTTTTATTCTTCTAGCAGGGCTGTTAACTGGATGTACTCCTGAGCCGGTAACTTCGACCATTACCAATACGATTACAACTACTACCACGATTATAAATACATCTACTGATACAATTACCACCACAGCTACCGTTATCGAAACGGAAACTGTTATATTAACATTAGTAGACAGGCAACCAATCGAAATCATATCCGTTAAAGGCCCCCTCGGCCCCATTAACCCCGGAGGACCTGGAGTCGGAATAACCCTTAAAAACATAAGCGACGAAAATATCGTTTCTTTAAACGCCACTCTCAAATTGAGTATGGAATTCAGCTTTGAATTTGATGTCTCCGATGATAATCCGTTGCTACCTGGCAACACCATTTACTCTGAGCGGATTTTAATCAACGGGGGGTTTGCTGACGATAATTCATATCCATTACAAATAAGCGGGACATTTCAGGACGGAACTGCTTTCTCTTACACAAAGCAGGTTATGATTGAAGATGATTGATATAGTTCCACCAAAAACGGAGTGAATATTTTATATAAAGGAAACCGGAATGAAGAAGAAATTAACGATCCTGATAGTTCTATTGGTAATATTATCGAGCTTAAATATAGGCTGCAAAACCTTCGATTCTATGGGACTTGCTGACAAGGTAAAAGTTATCGATGCATATTGTGTTTACAGCATTACCTCTTCATTCCAGTACAACTTTTCCTTACAAAATAAGAGCAATGATGATATCGATGCCGAATATAGCTGGTCGTTGAACGACCCGTCGGCCGATGGCCCGAGATACCAGGGAATCGGTGCGATAACTATAAAAGGCTCGGATACGGAAGACATATCGATTACGGTAGAAAAGATTCAAGGAGATTCCGACCCTCGCGGATGCATTATGTATGTAACCATATATGAAAACGGCGAGGAAATCGGCTACTACCGGCAGCAAAAATCAACCTACGATTGGGATTACAGCGTTACCCCGCCTGTAATAAGAAGCGTGAAGCCCGATTACACTCACCTCTGGATAGATACACTGGTAACAAAAGATGCCGAAGGTTATAAAATTACCGTCAGCGACATTATCTTCCTGCCGCCCGAAAGAACGACTGTGCTCGACCTGTCGAATATCGGAGTCAATTTATATGAGATAAGCCGTTACCAATATCCGTATATCCCAATCTCAGGATTAATCTCCCCTGATGCATCTGCATTATACGATTTAAGTTTCTGCGACAACGATAACGATGGGGAACTCAGCATTGGCGATTATTTCACCGCCAGCGAAGATGCTACCGGTGCGTTCATCGATTTTGACAGTATAAATGACCCCTCCATACATATTTATCAGATAGATAACAATGCTGAAAAAATTGAAGAGGAAAATCCGGATGCAATTTACCTGGTAGATTACGGTTATGAAATCAGTAAGGATTATATAGATTTTTACATCGAAAGCAACATAGAAAATCTACAGGATTATATCGATAATAATAGCATCAGATTATTTCATCCGGGAGAAAGAGGAAGCGGCGGCCTAGGTATAATAAGTGAAAAATCCACTTTTACTTTTGAAGGTAGCGTATATAGAGGAAGCATTGATCTATCTCTCAATGATTATGACTATCTATATATGTTTATATATTTATCGAACGGGATTAACGAAGCTATGTATGTCATTTGTAAAATCGATTGAGGCCTGTTAAAAAGAGTTGGAAGATACGGCTTAATTGCCTGTTATCTTAAAAAGAAAAAGGGGGGCTTGGCAGCCCCCCTTTATTGTTATTGCTTAGTCTTTCTTGATTCCCAGCTTTTTATGCCCGAACGGCCACCAGCTTGCCCTGCCGAAGATGCTTGCCATAGCCGGCAGCAGGAAGACTATCACCACAAATGCTTCCAAAAATACTCCGATAGCCACACCGACACCCAACTGGAACATCGTTTGTAT
>CAZGVH010000189.1:0-2417 GCA_964528955.1 uncultured Dehalococcoidales bacterium
ATCCGAACGGAGACATTGAGATAACAACCATAGACGGAGTGAAAAGCACCGCCACAAATAATGAAGACGGCAGTATCAATATAGTCTCCGGCTGGGGCGGCAGTTTGCATATTCCCAAGGATGGTCATCCCGAAGGCAGCTTGAACACCGCCGACGGAAGCACAATTACCTTCAATAAAGACGGCTCCGTAAATTATCAATGTCCTGAAGGTACAATCAGTATAGATAAAGACGGTAATTACTCCGGTTCGCTGAAAGACCCGGAAGGCGGCTCGATTACCTTCAACTCGGATGGCACACTTGAAGCGGTAACGCCGGAGGGAGATACACTGACCATCAATGCCGAAGGTTTAAAGGCTAAGTTCGTTGATGGTACCTTCTTGAATGCAGATCCCGAAGGTAATATCATCAGTTGCCATTTGAAGGATGAGATCGGCACCCTCGATATCGATACCGATAAAAACGGAACTATGCATATTAAGGATGACCAGGGAAATTCAGGATTCGTCAACAAAGATGGTTCGGGAGAAATGAGAGGTTCCGACGGAAGTTTACTCACACAGGATTCAGAAGGCAATGCCGCTTTTACCAACGCCGAAGGCACCACGTGGACGGCCAAAAACGATGGCACAGGGACTATCGAAGACAAGCAGGGCAACAGACTTGACTTAGCGCAGGACGGAACGGTTACATTAAAAAATGCAAATGGAGAGACAGCCGTATATACGCCGGATCAGATTAACCAGATGCAGTTGCAGGGAGGCAAATAAAATGGAAAATCAAGCGAATGTTGAAATAGTTAAAAAACTACTGGAAACCAAAAATGATATGGAAAAAAGTTCCGATTTTGCCGCGGCCTCGATACGAAGAGCACAGAAGACTAACCCGGTAAAAAAATTCCGGGAAGTTCAGTTATTTCAGACAATCCGCAAACTCGAAGATACTCAGGGTGATGCCAGGAAATCTGCGGCTGCCGGACTGGTTAAATCATTGAACTTTAAAACTGCACCGAAAAAATGCGGCCAATGCGGAGCCCAGATAGAGAATGGCGCCAGGTTCTGTGAAAATTGCGGGGCGCAGTTGTAAATTAAGAAATGGTTTCAGGCTTTTAATAACGATAGGAAAAACCGGATTGGAAGGACTTTATCAATCAGACTAATCCGGTTTTTTTAATACCGTTTTCTTCTGCAAGGCTTCCTGTACCCGAAAAGCGACGATCTTTTTGACCAGCTCCAGGGGAAGCTGTTTGTCCAGCGGGAATTGAACTGCACCCTTAGACCATTTATACGGCGATAATTCCGTTTTAAATTGCTCAATCCCCGATGGTGACGGATAAAAACCGATATGGTTTTTAAAAGCTGCAAAATGAACCAGGTTCCCGTTCAGTTTAAATGTCGGCATCTGATAGCTTATAGCCTCCGTAGCTTCAGGCGCCGCTTCATGTATGGCTTGCCTCATTTTTTGCAGAATGGACTGGATGTTCGCCGGGAAAGAGGCGATATATTCATCTATGGTTGTATATTGTCCAATCATTGAAATCATCAAAGATAACCCCGGTTATGTATTTACAGTATATATCAAATTTCGACCGGTAGAATAGGGGACTTACCGGTATACCCGACCATCATCGCAGAAAAAGTCTTATATGAAGGACTTGACACGGTTAATGCAAATGAGTTATTATTGCAACAAGTTGCAGCATAATAATCAAAATAAATAGTATTCCTTCATATTTTTTTAACCTGATGTTGCAATAAATTGCATTTAATATTATTTGCATATTATACCTGGATTTTCATAATTCGGTAAGAAAATTGAATCTGCTATTTAAATGCCGCTTTTTGGCGTCAATAAACAATATAGAGAAATTTGATAAGGGAGCGTTTTTATATGGTACAAAACGGGGAAGCGAGTAAAGAAACTATGGATTTTATCCAATTAAAACCGATAGGTGTCGTGAAAAATCAAAACCTCAAGGCAAGCTGGGGGGCGGAATTACAGTCTTTAACCTGGCATGACAGGGTATCTAAAATGCATGAACAGAGGCAGTCTGTTTCCGAAATTGTCGTCGATCCCGAATTCGAAGAAATGCTTGACGGCACTGAGGAATTTTCTCATCTTTTAGTGCTTTACTGGGCGCACTTGATACCGGATGAAAAAAGAACGGATTCCATAATATACCCTTTCGGAGATAAAAATAACTTTCCCCCGGTCGGCATTTTTGCCACTCACAGCCCTTCACGTCCCAACAGTATTCTGGTTACGGCAGTACGTTTGCTTGAACGCAACGGCAACATTCTTAAGGTAACAGGATTGGATGCTTTAAACGGCAGCCCGGTACTGGATATCAAAGCTCATGTTCCAGAGCAATGCACTGAAGAGATAAGAACTCCCGATTGGCACAGGAAAATGCGCGA
>CAZGVH010000190.1:0-2400 GCA_964528955.1 uncultured Dehalococcoidales bacterium
TATTTAATTATATCCGAATTATTTATTTTAGCAAAGCGTCTTTTACCTACTTTAACGATAGAACCGCTTTCTATTTTAACCGTGCTGGCGGTAACCGTTTGCCCGTCAATGCTAACAGCACCCTGGTCTATCAGTCTGCCGGCATCGCTGCGGCTTTTAGCCATCTTAATTACGGTAAGCAGGTCTTTTAGATCCACTTCGCAGTTAAGATTGTAATAGTGTTCTTCTATTTCATAGGGAATTTCCTTGTTCTGCACGACCCTGGCAAAGTGCGCTTCCGCTTCGATGGCAGCCTCTCTATTATGCAACTTGGTTACAATTTCTCTTCCCAGTCTCTTTTTGAGTTCCATCGGATTGATTTCGTTCTTATCCAGCAGTTTTTTAAATTCGTCGAGTTCGTCATCCGGGACGTCGGTAATCAACTCGAAATAATTCATTATTATACTATCCGGTATGGACATTACCTTGCCGAACATATTTTCCGGGGCTTCGGCAACTCCTATATAATTGCCGAGGCTCTTGCTCATCTTATGCACTCCATCCGTTCCTACCAGCAGCGGAACCATAAGCACCTGCTGAGCCCTTTGTCCGAGCATGGTTTGCAGTTCGCGGCCTACCAGAAGGTTGAATTTCTGGTCGGTGCCGCCGAATTCGACATCGGAGTTAATGGCTACCGAATCATATGCCTGCAGCAGGGGGTATAAAAATTCGGTAATCGTAATCGGCTGGTTGGCGTTATATCTCTTGCTGAAGTCGTCGCGAGCCAGAATTTGGGCGATGGTGAATTTGCTGGTCAGTTTAATGACATCGGCCAGGTCGAATTTGCCGAACCATTCGCTCTGCCAGCGGACCTCGGTTTTATCCTTGTCTACGATTTTAAAAAATTGTTCCATGTAGGTTTTGGCGTTTATTTTAACCTGTTCTGCGGTAAGCATCGGGCGGGTTACCGAGGCTCCGCTCGGGTCTCCAATCTGGGCGGTCCAGTCGCCGACAATTAAAATCACCTGGTGTCCCATCTCCTGGAATTCGCGTAGCTTTTTCAGTCCGACCATATGTCCCAGGTGAATATCCGGGAAGCTCGGGTCGAACCCCTCTTTTAATCTCAGGGGTTTCCCTGTTTTTAACGCCGCCACCAGCTCTGCTTCGACGATTACCTCGGATACGCCTCTCTTCAACAACCTTTTAATGTCCGCTTCAGATAAGTTATGCATATTCTTTATTTCCTGTTCAGATGATTTAAATAGTTTTTTGCTGCCGTTACATCTTGTTTTATTTGTTCCGCCAGTGCATCTGCGTTTTCGAACTTGATTTCACTGCGTAACCTGTAGATTATATCAATTTTAAGATTTTTATGATACAGGTCTCCGTTATAATCGATTAAATGCGTTTCTATGGTTCTCCTGGTATCTCCGAAGGTGGCGCGTTTCCCGATAAACGTAACCGAATCATAACACTGTCCGTCGATGAGGGTTTGGGTGGCATATACGCCTTCCAGCGGCAGAGCCTGTTCGGCATCTACATAAAGATTAGCGGTGGGGAATCCGATTTTCTTGCCCGTTCCGGTTCCTTCGATAACTTCTCCCTCGATGCTGAAGTAGTGTCCCAGCAGATGGCAGGCTTTTTGCATATCTCCGGCAGTCAGGGCATTTCTAATAGCAGTGCTGCTGACTATTCCGACACTGTTTTTAAAAGGTGGGATTACCGAAAACTCGAAGTTCATCGATTTTCCCAGTTCACGAAGAAACGAAATATCTCCTGTACGGTTATTTCCAAGCGCAAAATCGGGACCTACGATTAAACCCTGCATTTTTAAATGTTTTTGTAACAGGGAAATAAAAGCGGATGCGCCGATATTGGCTATCTCTTTTGTGAAGGTCAGCGGAATAACAAAATCGACACCCTCGTCTTTAATCAGCTTTATTTTTAACTGCAGATTGGTCAGGAACTGGATGTCGTTTTCAGGATTGATTACCCTGCGCGGATGCTGTTTGAACGTTATTACTCCGCTTTCCAGTCCTTTTTGTTTTGCCCGCTTGATAAGCTCCGAGAGAAGAGCCTTGTGGCCAAGGTGTACTCCGTCAAAAACACCGATTGTCAAATAGGTATTCTTTGAGGGGGAAAAGCCGGCTAAATCATTTTCCAGTGACATATTTTATTCCTGTGTCTTTTATAATTAAGGCTGTTACATAAAATTCGGATTAACCCTGTCGGATTTTACCGTACAGAAAAAGATTAGATAAATTATAGTTATATTGTTCGATAGTGTAAAGCTGTCATTGATTTGACATCCGGCAAATATGGTGTATAATTATATTTGGAAATAAAGATAAGAAGAAGGATTGACAAAAAATTATTTTTTGTGCTATGCTTCCCTTTTGCTATTATGCCTCAGAGAATTCA
>CAZGVH010000191.1:0-2400 GCA_964528955.1 uncultured Dehalococcoidales bacterium
AAGGCTGCAAGCTGGGTTATGATACAGGGGAAAGGGATATATCCAAATCCCGCTGTGCCATAAAAAACTGCTGTTTTCGCGATAAAAAGCTGGAAACCTGTGCCGATTGTACCGATTACCCTTCCTGCTCTATAATTCAGGGGTTTTACGGCAAGAATGGATACAAATACGGCAGATACCAGCGGGCTACAGAGTATATCAGACAGCATGGTTATGAGGATTTTCTGAAACTTGCCGATGAGTGGAAAGGCGCTTATGGCAAGTTGGATTGAAGTTTTTTAACTTGTCTTGTCTCTGAATGCTTCATCATAGGCCATTGCGGATTTAAGATGATGGGAGAAGCATGTCTATGCAAATCCCGCTACACTGTCCCAGTATGACAAAAGAATCATCTTTGCCTTGTGTCATTTTACCGTCATTGTTAACTTTCGTTAGCAGTGATATGATTGAATAAATTCGATAAAGAGGAGTTATTCAATGAGTATAGTCGGTTTTATAATCGGCATTCTTACCGGCATCGGGGCTACGATATCCATCGTTCCGCTATTGGGCTGGCTTAACTGGTTTAACATTCCGGTTGCCGGACTGGGGTTGATATTATGTATCGTCGGTGTCGCCAGGGGAAAGAATAAGGGAATCGGTACAGCCGGTATTGTCATCAACGCCATTCTTATAGTTTACGGCATCATCAGGCTGGCTTCGACCGGCGGTTTTATTTAGTCTGATAAATATCCCATAAATTTCAGAGTATTCGAGTGCTGCGGCAGCTGCCGCAGCATTTTTCTTATCAATGATTAAGAATAAAAGCGCGAGTCATCTTGAATGGTAAGATAAATAGTAGTATCATTAGTATGATAGAACCTGTTTTTACAGGAGGGAGAAAATGGGAGCAAGGGCAAAAACGGAAAAAATGTCGGTGACTCTACCTAAAGAGCTTGCCGGAGAAATTCGTTCCATAGCTGCGCAGGGTGGAATAAGCTCCTTTTTTACAGAAGCGCTGGAACATTATATATCCTATCGCAAGCAGATCATAGCCATGGAAAAGGGATTCGGGGCATGGAAGGACAAGAACCATCCCGAGCTTGCTGCCTCCAAGGACACTCTTGGCTATGTTAATGCTGTCAGGGAAGCAGGCAGTGACCGGTTTACAGTATCAGGGGACAAGAGTGGCAGATAGAAAGGTGATTCAGGGTATTTCCTGTCTCGTAGATACCGACATTGCCATCGATTTTTTAAGGCGGCGCGAGTATGCTAAAAAGCTGCTTGAGCATTGGGCGGAAGGCGGGCTTCTGGCAATAAGCACTCTTACACATCTGGAGATATACCAGGGAATAAAAAGCGGCGAAGAAGCCGCTACCGATGCTTTTCTGGATGGGCTTGTTTCAGTCGATGTCGATATAGCTATTGCGCGGAGGGCGGGTAAAATGCTCGGAAGTCTTCGATTGCAGGGGAAGACCATCGGTATCGCAGATGCTATCATTGCCGCTACGGCTTTATATCTTGATGTTCCGCTTATAACAAACAACATCGGGCATTATCCGTTTCCCGACTTGTTAGTTATCAGGGGATTAACTGCTTAGTTTTTTACACTTTTCTACTACTATCTTTAGTCAGATGAAAAAAAATCCCCCGAAAAGTATTGACTTGAGTATTGTATATCAATATAATGTACGTATGTAAGTATATACGTATATACGTATATACTTACAATGGGAGAGTCAAATATGAAAAGAAAAGTAACCCTGGTTTTTCATGATGAAGATCTATATATACAGTTGAAAATAGAGGCGGTAAAAAGGCGTACGACAGCCAGCGATATAGTATCGGATGCCGTGCGGGAATGGCTGGAAAGCCGCGAAGATGCCGAACTCATTCCCGTTATCGAATCCGCCAGGGCGGAATGGAAAGAAAAGGGCGGACGTCCGTGGGCTGAAGCGGAGCAGGAGTTAGCTGAATCCATTAATCGTAACGAAGATGATTCAAAGGCAAGGCGTGTATAGAATCGAGGTTTCACCGGCTGCCGGACGCGACCTGGATAAACTAAAGGGAAAAATCGACAGGCGGGATTTCGAGCGATTGCGAGAAGCTATCGCCGGTCTGGCGCAAGAGCCGCGTCCTCAGTGTGTCAGGAAGATAAAAGGACTGGAGAACTCCTATAGAATAAGGGTAGGCAGTTTTCGCATTGTGTACGATATTTACGACGACATCGTTCTGATCCTTGTCTTGCAGATCTCCCGCAGGAATGAAGCAACCTACCGTCGCTGAATTTTAAATAAAGAAAAATCCCCCGAAAAGTATTGACTTGATTATTAGCATTAATTAACATTGAAGTATGGATACTCGGGTCAAGGGAATAGTTCTCAAGTGGGAACTGTGGGGTATCGTTTTCGTAATCCTCCT
>CAZGVH010000192.1:0-2395 GCA_964528955.1 uncultured Dehalococcoidales bacterium
GATTAGTGGTATCTTCCATCGAGGTCAGGGCATGAATATCTACTATACAATAGACGCATTCATATTCATCCTGCAATTTTACCCAGTTCTGCAAGGCGCCGAGATAGTTGCCTATATGTAAACGTCCTGTGGGGCGTGCCCCGGAAAAAATACGGTGTTTCATACTACTCCTTCGGGATAATTAAAAAAGTTTAGCATAATATCATCTTGACGACAAATAATATTATCGTATTTGTAGAATGTCTACAATAATGAGATAATTTAATAAGCTAAAATGCAGCCGGGGTCTTTTATGATAAAGCTGGAAAACTTAACAAAAAAGTACCGCATGGGAGACGATGTAATCAATGCCGTTTCCGGTATCAACCTTGAAATAAAAGAGGGTGAATTCGTTGCCCTGGTCGGACCTTCCGGTTCCGGCAAATCCACCATGATGCATATCATCGGCGGGCTGGATACTCCCACTTCCGGTAAAGTAATCGTCGACGGGCAGGATTTAACGCGCGCCAGCGATAAGCAGCTTTCAAAATACCGCAATAATAAAATCGGTTTTGTTTTTCAGGCATTCAATCTGCATCCGACCTACACTGCGACTGAAAACGTAGCATTGCCGCTTGTTTTCTCGAAAGTCTCACGTAAAAATCGCATGAAACTGGCCGCTGAAGCTTTGGAGACCGTAGGGCTTGCCGAAAGGGCGTCGCACCGTCCCAACCAGCTCTCCGGCGGGGAAAGACAACGCGTAAGCATTGCCCGCGCACTGGTGACGCAACCGAAAATCATACTTGCAGATGAACCGACAGGGAATCTCGACAGCAACAACGGCAAGCTTGTAATGCAACTGCTGTCTCAGCTCAACAGGGAGAAGGGGATTACCCTGATTATCGTTACCCATGACATGGGCATAGCTTCTGTCGCCGGGCGTATTATTCAGATGAGAGACGGCAAGATTATCGAGGGTGTACGGTGAGATTCTGGGACATTATTAAAACCGCATTTTATAATCTCTGGCGTAAGAAGTTCCGTACATTCCTGACTATGCTGGCAATTATTATCGGCGCCGTGCTGATAGCCCTGATGACTTCGCTCGGTGTCGGCCTTAAACAATTTATCGTAGAACAATTCGGATTAAGTGTTGCCACGGATTCCTTGACAGCATTCGCCGGTGACGTTAGCTATTATTACAACGAATCCCCCCACGAGATTAGCGATACCTCAGGAACGATTATCAGGGCGTTTACCCGTGAGGATATGGAAAACATACTTTCTATCGATGGAGTAGAGCGTGTCGATTATTACGTTAATGTCAATGCTTTATATGTCAGCCCGGAAGAAAGCGATAAGAAGTATTCTGTTTCAACTTGGACCGGTTCCGATTATGAAATTAAGCTTCTAAAACTGGTGTCCGGTGATTATTTTGCTGAGGATGCAAGCGGAGAATGCCTTATCAGCTATGACTACCTGGAGGTTTTCGGCTGGGAGACCTCGGAAGATGCAGTAGGCAAACAAATAAATATCGTCATGGGGAAATATAACGCCTATAATACGGAAACCAAAATATACAGCTTCACAGTATCCGGCGTTCTCCAAAAAACCGTTAACTCCAAGGATATTGTTCTCCCGAAAGGCGATGCCATGGAAATGGCGCGTTATTATATGGATAATCCCGATTTATATTCCGATGAACAACCGGGCGCAGTTTTACAGGTGAAGGCTACCAGCGCAGAAATCGTGGACAGGATAGCCCAGGATATAGATAATCTGGGATTTACTACTATAACGCCCTCGGAGATTTTAAAGGAAATCAATACCATTTTTAATGTCATACAGATCGGCTTAAGCGCTTTCGGTATTATAGCTCTTATTGTCGCCAGCATCGGTATTATAAATACCCTTATGATGTCAATATATGAACGCACGCGTGAAATAGGGGTAATGAAGGCGGTAGGGGCAACACGGGGAACAATTCGTATGCTGTTTACCATGGAGGGGATTGCACTCGGATTTTTCGGTGGGGTTATCGGTGTTGCCATAGGTTACGGGGCCGGTTATGCACTTAACATAATCGGACACCAGACTTTCCTGAGCGATTACCCGACCTTTCAGATGTCGGTTTTTACGGTGCAACTGGTAGTCGAGGTAATTGCCATAACTACCGGTATCAGTCTTCTGGCTGGTTTGTATCCGGCAAATCGCGCCGCCAAGCTGGATGCGGTAGAAGCTCTGCGTTACGAGTAGGGGGACTTCCGTAAATCTATACCAAACAAAGCGTCGTTATTCTTATTTTTTATGATATGCTTTAGTCGATAAGTTTCCAGAAATAGAACGGACGCAGGAGTATTATAGAAATCCCCTGCGTCCGAATTGTTTAAGTCTATAGATTAAAGAGTTTGTTTCC
>CAZGVH010000193.1:0-2381 GCA_964528955.1 uncultured Dehalococcoidales bacterium
GGTAATAGATCAATTTATCATTCTTGTATAAACGACTGAAGAATCCGGGGAGTGGGGGCTAAATAACAGCCCTCATCCGTCATACCGATAAATCGGCATGACACCTTCCCCGAGGGGAAGGCATATAATTGGTACAGACCGGTTGTTAGGTTTCAGCAGTCCGAATAATCAAAAAGAAAAAAATATAACAGAAAGCATTGTTTTTAAGCGCAGAATCCTTTATCATTAGGTTGTCTTGGGCATGGGAAGTATTATACTGAAGTAAATAGACTATGAAAACGAAGTCTGAATTAGTTGCAACCTCGGTGTTCTTCGCGGGATTAAACATCGAAGAACTCGAACCAATAGTCAAGATTATAATCGAAAAAAGATACGAGCGTGACGATATGCTTTTCTTCGAGGGAGAAGCTACCGAATCCCTGATATTCCTGGCTTCGGGCGTGGTGAAACTCTTTAAAACCTCTCCCGACGGAAAGGAACAGATTCTATCTATTGCGCATCCCGAGGAAACATTAAACGAGGTGCCGCTGTTCAACGGCGGTTTAAACGCCACCAGTGCCCAGGCAATGATGCAGGTCACCGTTTATATGATCAACAAGAAGGATATCGAAATGCTTATGAAGAAATATCCGCTTGTTGCTTCCAATGTAATCCATATACTGGCAAAAAAGACGCGTCAACTGGTATCTCTGGTAGAAGAACTGTCCTTTAAGCGGGTAAACGGACGCTTGGCAGGAATCCTGCTGGAAAACGCTGTCAGAGATGGCGAATCCGGTGCCAGGTTGACCCAGCGCGATATGGCTGCCATGGCGGGAACCGCCCGCGAAGTTATCAGCCGTTCTCTTAAAGCGATGGAGGATGAAGGCATTATCGGTTTCGATAAGCACCGTCTCATAATCAGGGATAGAGAAGCATTGGAACGTATGTCGCAGACCTTTTCATGAGATAAATGTCACATACATTCGGCAGAAATAAATATATAATAATTTAATAAACAGGGATGGAGCTTTATGTATCTTATGAAACCTGAAATAGATAAAGAAAAATGCGATGGATGCGGTCTTTGTGTTGGTGTATGCCTTGAAAACGGCATAATGGTAGTGGAAAAGATTGTTGTTACCCTCGACGAAGTAGAGTGCGATTGGTGCGGGATCTGCGAAGCCGTCTGCCCCAATGATGCTATCCGCTGTCCTTTCCAGATTGTTTTTGCATAATTTACCACTTGTTTTTTCCCTCTCGTTTTTAAATCCTGCCGATTGTTTAGCTATCATTATTCACTTTTTAAGAATCAGACCGGAACAACGTCATTATGAGACTTAGGTTACATACATGCACTTGATGCGGTACTAAACTAATCTTGAATGATAAAAAGATTAATGTTGCATTGTTTTTCTGACGTTATGGCATTGATTAAAAGGAGGTGCGTAATATGGTTATGTGGAAATCTAAAAAATGCCCCAAATGCGGCGGCGATATGTATATAGATGTTGATGAAGATGTATGGTTCGACCATTGCTTGCAGTGCGGTTTTATGAGAAATCTATCCGATGAAGTAACCGCTGCATACGGAGGTGTAAAAACTGTTAAAACGGAAGTAAATAACCAGGGTTATGATCATGAACACTGCGGGAATAATGCCGAAATGTGCAGTTCTGCTCATTAAAACGGAGGCAGGTGATACCCGTTAGGATGTTTTACCGGATAATAATTTCTCCAGTACCGAAACCTTGCTTAAGCCGTCTATCGATATCAACTTGTTTTTGGAAGTAGCGCCTTTGATGATTTCCAACCTGTCTTTAGTGATACCGAGAAGATGGCTTAAGTATTCTGTAAGTTCCTTATTGGCTTTCCCTTTAACCGGCGGTGCGGCGATTTTGATGCGAAGTACATCGTTCTGCATGCCGGTTATTTCGTTTTTTGCTGCCCCGGGATAAATCTGCACGGCTATTTTAGCCTGAGTTTCCTCAGCACTTTGTACATCCGGAGGAATCCGGCGCACCGGTTTTTTTACCAATCGTTAAAGCTCCCTGTTCAATACACCATAGGCATTTCCGGCAACTACCAGGATAAGAGAAGTGAAGAACCAGAAGCCCGTGGTTGCTATGGTATCATTGAGTTCCCAGAATGCTTCTATAAAAGCAGGCGCGATACCGACGATAGTAAAAACTGCCATTATCAGACACAAAACGCCGATTGTCGTAAAAGTTGCCGATAATACCTTCATATTCACCACCTTGTATATTTACAATTCGTAAGAATTAGGCTATTCTAGTTTTGTATGTGTTCGGATAATATCACCAGTGCCTGAATAAGTCAATAACTTTTAGGGGAGAAATGAGAAAACTGGCTTCGGAAATCGGAAAGATGCTGAGCGACAGGAA
>CAZGVH010000194.1:0-2357 GCA_964528955.1 uncultured Dehalococcoidales bacterium
CGGCGCTGATATGCCCGCTCTGCTTCATCCCAAGCAGATTACCGGCGCCCCTGATTTCCAGGTCTTTCATGGCAATATTCATACCGGCGCCCAATTCCGTAGCTTCGTAAATGGCGTTCAAACGTTGACGCGCCTCTTCGGTGATACGCTTTCCCTTATCGTAAAGAAAATAGGCATAAGCCAGGTTGGCCCCCCGCCCTACCCTGCCCCTCAGTTGGTAGAGCTGCGTCAAACCGAATTTATCCGCCTGGTTGATAATCAGGGTATTGGCATTGGGAACATCCAATCCGGATTCGATAATTGTTGTACAAGCGAGTATATCTATATCGCCGCGCGAGAAATCGGTCATTACGTTTTCCAGTTCTCCTTCCGTCATGCGCCCATGAGCCACGGCAATACTGGCAGTAGGCACCAACTCCCTGACCTTCTCCGCTATCATACGGATACTCTGCACGCGGTTATGTACGAAGAAGACCTGGCCGCTGCGCTCCAGTTCCTTCATAATAGCTTCTTTCACCAGTTGCCCGTCGTACTCCGCGACATAGGTCATTACCGGAAGCCTTTCTTCCGGCGGCGTTTCAATTATGCTCATATCGCGCACACCGGCCAGCGACATGTGCAGCGTACGAGGTATCGGGGTGGCGCTCATCGCCAGCACATCTACTTCTTTGCGTATATTTTTCAGGTATTCTTTATGATTTACACCGAAGCGCTGTTCCTCGTCGATGATCAAAAGACCGAGGTCTTTAAAAACGACATCCTTCTGTATCAGGCGATGGGTACCGATACAGATATCGACTTTGCCTTCAGCCAGCCTCGATATGATATCGTTCTGCTGCTTGTGAGTGCGGAAGCGGCTCAAGACCTCGACCCTGACTGGAAATGCCTTCAGCCTCTGGGAAAAAGTGGCAAAATGCTGCTCGGCAAGCACGGTCGTCGGCACCAGCACTGCCACCTGCTTGTTATCCATTACCGCTTTGAAAGCAGCACGCAAGGCTACTTCCGTTTTTCCATATCCGACATCTCCCATGATCAACCTGTCCATCGGCTTTGGTTTAGACATATCCTCTTTTATTTCTTCCTGTACCTTCATCTGGTCGGGGGTTTCTACATAGGGGAAAGACGCTTCCATCTCCTGCTGCCAGACTGTATCAGGGGAATAGGCAAAACCGGAAGCCGCTTCTCTTGCCGCATACAGGCTTAATAACTCTTCGGCTATATCTTCTACGGCTTTGCGTGCTTTCTGCTTGGCTTTAAACCAATCCTGTGTACCCAGGCGGTTAAGCACCGGTGTTTTATCGCTGCCACCGATATAACGTCCGACGCGGTCTATCTGGTCGACCGGAACATAAAGTTTATCGCCCTCAGCGTATTCCAGCACCATATATTCGATGGAAGAAGTGCCCATTCGTGTGATCCCCGTAAACTTGGCAATACCGTGTTCGATATGCACTACAAAATCACCGGGATTGATATCTTCATAGAGTTTGGTTTTAGCCACCGCACGTTTTTTAACGAATCTTCTCTGCTTTATAAAACCGAATATTTCGCTGTCGGTAAAAAGACAGGTATCCCCGTTCATTACCCAGCCTTCGCTTACCGCCCCCCCGGCAACCGATATTTCTCCGAATCCGGGCAGCCGGCTTGTTTTCTCATCCAGTTCAAAAGTAAAGATATTTTCATCAGCCAGCATCTCAGATAACCGGCGTGATTGGTGGGTAACTACAATAACTCTCTTCTTGGATGTCAGCTGGTTCCTGACTTCGCCAACGAACTCCGGCAGGTTGCCGCCGAAGTTGCGAATCGACGAAAACGCAAGACGCTGCTCATCTCCCCAGGAAACCATATTCAACTTATGTTTTTCGTTGAAAAGCGGTTGTATTTCATTAATACTGAAATACGGAGACGGATAATTAAGAGGCAGCTCTCGATTCGCCAGTTTGTCCTGTCTCAATTGCTCCGCCTCGCCGCTGAAGAATTCGATAGTTTGATTGATGTTCTGTTCTTCATCGAGAACAACCAGGGAATCCGCCGGGATATAATCAAGAACGCTGCCGGTATAGAATAGCGGGGCATAAAATTGCCTACCTGCCGGTATCTGCCCCTCTAAAAACAGGTTGAAGTCCTGCTTGAATAACTGTTTTATCTCGGCATTGCATCCTTTATAATCGATTCCATTAATTATTTTTTCGAGCTCCGGCCGGTTCATAATCAGCGGTGAAACCATTTCCGTCGCCAGCCCGATTTCAATACGGGAAACAGGCTCGAGGGAACGCTGAGTTTCCGGGTTGAAATAACGCATGCTGTCTATGGTATTGCCCATAAACTCCAGCCTGACCGGTTTATCCGATGTCAAC
>CAZGVH010000195.1:0-2314 GCA_964528955.1 uncultured Dehalococcoidales bacterium
TGAGTACCAGTACCGGACTATTATACATAGTTGGGGCTCTCAATACTTGAAGCTATCTTATTGTAACGGAAAGAACAGTATAAGAGCAAATCAGAGAACGATTATGCTTAAATTTATTATTGATGTTGTTTTCTATTCACACTAAAAGATGGAATAACCCGTTTGGTTCGATATAAAAATACTGTTAGCTATTTCATTTCCAGCGGTAGAGATTGCTTCGTCCCGACCTGCCGGTACTCGCAAAGACTGATTATTTTATCCCGCCACTGATGTTGAGTTCCGGCTTATCGGAATGAAATCCCGATTAATCGGGATTTCATTCGTCCCTCATTTATACTTAGCGTAGCTAATGTGCGAATTCAGCATGACAATCAGCTATTCTTTCTAACTCTGTTATAAGTTTTCGTAGGTCTGGGAGCAGTCGAAGGGGAGCTGTCTCCGCGGTAATCCGGCGCTTCAATGGCGAATGTGACGCTGATTTTCGGATCAATAAAACGCGAGCGTATCGGGCTGTCGATCTCATCCAGAGAGAGCCGTGTTGTAATTATCGTTGCCAGACGGGCGTTATAACGTGAATTGATAACCTGGTAGAGCTTCTCTCTCGCCCAAGGGGTAGCCGCTTGTTCCCCGAAGTCATCGAGTACCAGCAGGGGGGTATTTTTTACCTTTTCAAAAAGCTGGTCGTAGGAAACTTTGCTGTCCGGATTGAAAGCCGAACGCAGGTGGTCTAAAAATTCGGGCACGAAAATAAACAGACCCTGTTTATTTGATTGGTACTGATAGTTTACAATTGCCGATGCCAGATGCGTTTTACCGCAGCCGGTTACACCCTGCAGAACCAGCCACCCCTCGGGTGATTTTGCGAATTCGAAAGCGAGCCTGTAGACGCGTTCCAAATTATCCCTCTGGCTTTGCGGCAGATTGACACGTTTCCAATCGAAGCTGGCGAAAGTCATCTTTTTCTGCAATTCCAAACCGCTGTCCCATTCACGGTCGATCAAATCTTCATCCTGTTCTTCAATATGAAACACACGGCACAAACGCGGGTCGGTTATGCGGTTTTCCAGCCTGTCTCCCAATTTATCGATTGGCGGGGTGGTCGTAATCACTGTTGGTAATTCATTGTTAAAACGATGATTCAGTAACTGATCGAGCTTTTCTTTAGCCCAGGGTTTATCATTGTGTGCTCCCAGGTCATCCAGAATCAAAAGCGGGGCATTACGAACCTGTTCGAAGAGCTTGTCATAGGCCACTTCGCTTTCGGGGTTGAATGCCGAACGTAGATGGTCCAGAAGATCGGCAGCAGTAATAAAAAAGACCGGAAATCCCTTATTAATGCGTTCGTTGGCAATAGCTGCCGCCATATGGGTTTTACCGCATCCGCTGGGCCCGATTAATACCAGCCATCCGTGCGGATTAGCCGAAAAATCTCTGGCTGCATTATATGCCGCTTCGAATTTTTGCTGGCTGCCGCTGCAACCGCTTCTACCCTGTGGAATGAGGTTATCGAATGTAAGTCTTTTTAAAGAGCCGATGTTGCTGTATTTTTCCAGAACGATTTGACGGTTTTTATTGGTGGTTTTGCACAGGCAATTGCATGGGACAACACGGCTGTAATCCGCTTTCCCCGAAGGCAGCAAAGGGTGCACGAAACCGGCGCCACGGCAAGCCGGACAATCCGAAAGTACGGAAGGCTGTTCTTCAATGCCGGACGTAGCGTCCGAATTCGCCTTTGACATACTTTTCAGGGTTGTCTTCTTTAGAATCTCGCCTATATGTTCCATCGCTCCTACCTTCTTTAGCCCAGCGTTCTAAAACCGCCGTAATATAGCTCCATTTGCGTGCATTCTGTTTAACCGCTTCTTTTATAGCATCCGCGATCCAGCTTTCCGGATACAGATTTATGGCATCTTTCAATTCTTCGGCAATCATCGGGGTAAGCATACCGATATTCTCTTCGTATACGGCAAATATATTTACAGGCTCTTCGATATTTACCGCTTCCGGCTTTACGGTCTTTATGCTTGTCAATTTTATTTCACCGTTATTTATTTTCTTGATTGCCTGCCTGTCCGAATCCGTATTCAGGAAATAAATATCTCCGCTTTCAAGTGATAATTTCAGGATCGTATTGCGTTCTACAGCCAGTCTCAGTGCTTTTTTAAGTTCATCTCGCGGCTCTGCAGATTTTTTAAATCCGCTGACAAGACTGGCATTCGAAGCCAGTTCCTCGAAGCTGACAAAACGGGGATAGCCTTTTTTGCTATATATGGCTTCCATTATATATAAAGTAACTTTCAGTTCGCCGACATCG
>CAZGVH010000196.1:0-2299 GCA_964528955.1 uncultured Dehalococcoidales bacterium
TTCCGGCGGGTGGTTGGGCATGAAGCGGAAAGATGCGGATTATGTTTCGATATGAGGCTTAAAAGAACAGCCGAGACGGCTATAGCATCGGGTATCGCTAATTTTACTTCTACTTTATTGATCAGCCACCAGCAAAAACACGATATACTGAAGGAAACCTGCGAAAAATTGGCAAAGGCTACCGGGGTTAATTTCCTGTATGCCGACCTCAGAAAGCGTTATTCCGATAGCCGCTGTATCACCAAGCCGATGGATTTATACCGTCAGCAATATTGCGGTTGCATTTACAGCGAGTGGGAGCGCTATACAGGCAAAACGATAGGGCATTCTACTAATCAATAGCCGGTAAAAACCTTTCTCAAACCCTCTTCAAAAAACAGCGCTGCACAAGTACCCATATCCATAAGCCCGGAATATGTTAAAATTAATCTAATCAGGCGTTGGAGGCTGGTTGCTTTGCCGTATATTATAAGGCTTATGGCTGAGGATGATATTCCTGCGGTTTCCAAATTGGATCGCGAGGTATTTCCCGATATGAAAATGCCAACCAATTTCCAAAATGAGTTTAAAAACTGCATGGCTCATTATATCGTGGCTTTGAATGCCAGTCCGTCTAGTTCCGGTGACAGTGAAAGCAATATTATCGGGTATGCCGGCTTGTGGTTAATGGTAGGTGAAGCGCATATAGTTAACATTGCCGTCAGCAACGGTTTTCGCAGGCAGGGGCTGGGCGAATTACTGCTGGTAGCTTTAATCGAATTTGCTTTAAGTATGTGCTGTAATATGATGACCCTGGAGGTTAGGGCTTCCAACGTTACAGCGCAAAAGCTCTACGAAAAGTTCGGCTTTACCGTCAGGGGTGTCCGCAAGGGATACTATACCGATAACAGGGAAGACGGTGTTATCATGACAATCGATAATATTAACGGCAAGGTTTTTAAAGATGAATTCAAAAAAATAAAAAACCGCTACCGCAAAAAACGGGGAGCAGCCGATATTATATTGACTGCTCCCATATCATAATTATAAGACTGTACTAAAAAGATAATTTATTCTGCAGCTAATTTGCCGCCAATTGCCCAGTTCTGTTTCGGATTATCCTTGAATATTATTTGCACCTGCTCGGCGGGAACACCTATTTTAATAAATTCCGAGGTTATTCCCTGCGCAAGCTGTTTTTTTTGTTCCAGGGTTCGTCCCTGCCACATTTCTACAATGATTACAGGCATATTGCCACTCCTTCATATTTACGGGAAGTAATCATCACTATTTCATGAATTTTTTCTTAAGTTCTTCCAGTTCTTTCAACTTCTGTAAAGCTTCTTCGCTTAACGGGTCGCACGATATTACCTTGCCGTTATGAATGTTTATTGTATACAATGCGCGACATTTCCAACAGCGATAAGGACCGGTAAAATCGTTCTCCAGAAGGGAAATGGTTCCCTCGTTTTGACATGCGGGGCATTTAATTTTCATCAACATGTTTCCTTTTCCTCCTTAGATAATATTAACAGCTTAATCGATGATAGGCAAACCCGTTCAGCTTTCCTTTTTTAAGAGCAGGCAAATATTCCTTGAAAAATATTTTACAGGGAATTTATATCTTTTTTCAGGTAACGATGTAACAACTTTAAAACCGGCTTTTACGGCCAGTCGTTTCACTTCATTATAAGAAAAGAGATGGTAATATCTCAAGAGAATGTTATCTTTCTCTTTCCAGGGGATATAGACGTCTTTTTTCTTAAACCAGAAAGCGGGCTGCCATTTATTCCATACCGTAACGAAAGCTTCGGCTTCCGGTTTCAATACCCTTTTTAATTCGATGAAGGCTTTCAGGCGTTCGTCTTTCCCCTTGATGTGATGGTAAGTGGCAGCCGATACCGCATAGTCGAACGTATTGTCCGCAAAAGGAAGATAGCGGATATCAGCCTGAACAAGAGAAACATGGTAATCGAACTTTAAAGCGTATTTTTGCGCCATTTTTAACATACCGGAAGAAAAATCCACCCCGTAAAGTTCGAAATTGTTCGTAAACGGCAGAAAGTCTGCGCCGTGGCCGCAACCCAGGTTGATTAATTTGCCTCTTTTCCATTTAGCTGCCAGGATATCGAGTTCAGCTTTGAAAATAGAACGGTGCCTGTAGTTATACCAGGAAGGCGCGATACGGTCGAATACCGCTTTTAATTCGTTATCCAAAATCTAATCCCTTAGCCGTCATTTAATTACGTTCAAGTTGTGGCTTACTTTTAAAACTGGTAGACTGATTATATCATTTATAACGGAAATTTGAGAGCATAGA
>CAZGVH010000197.1:0-2297 GCA_964528955.1 uncultured Dehalococcoidales bacterium
ATTGCTTCGTCATCCCGATTTATCCCGGATAATCGGGATTTCCTCGCAACGACGATTTTATTATTTTCCGAACGGGCAAACCGGGAAGACGCATTCTTCACAATCGAGGCACATGCCACCGTGAGCCAGTTCGATGATATCCTGCCGGGTGATTTTATCTTTGGCAAGAACGCGCGGCAGTAATACATCGAGAATGGTCGTCTTTTTAAAGATAACGGCACCGGGTGCTCCGAGTATTGGGATATCTCCCAGTTCGGCAACCAGCACCATGGCTCCCGGCATTACCGGAACGCCGTAGGATATAATTTTGGCGCCGCTTTTCTCTACGCCTTCTACAGTTACATCATCCGGGTCTACCGAGAGGCCGCCGCAGGTAACGATCACGTCGCAGCCCTTGTTTTTCATATCGAGAATCGCCTTTGCGATGATATCTTCATCGTCGGGTACGATTACTTCGCTGATGACGGCCGAACCCAGGTTTTCGATCTTTTTACGCATCACATTAGCAAACTTGTCTTCGGTAATGCCTTTAAAAATCTCGTTTCCGGTTATAATCATGCCGACTTTCTGGGGAATAAAGGGGAGAACATCCACAACTTTCCCCTTGTCTTTGCATAAATCCTCGAGCTTTACAAGATTATCTTCTGAAGTAAACAGCGGGATAATCTTGGTTCCGGCAACGATTTCTCCTGCTTTACAGGTTACATTATTATGCCTTGCGGCGATAATGATATCCTCGATATTGTGGATTTCATAAAGCAGGGGCTTGTTGATTTTTATAAGTCCATCCAACGTAGCTTTCATATTGACGCGTCCCTGCCTGGGGTCGGTTATTTTAAGATTTTTGCCGGCAATGGCTTTAGCGATGCGGATGGCGGCTTCTTCTTCGTGAACCAGGTTTTCTTCCTGTTCGATAACATAGATATGTTCTTTTCCCATGCTGAGCAGTTCGGGAATATCCTCGCTTTTTATTACATCCCCGCGGCGAAACCTGGGTCCGTCATAAACACCCGGAACTGTTTTAGTCATATCATGGCCGACAACCAGCCCGACGGCATCTTCTGTTTTAACTTTCTTAAGCAACGGTGCACTCCTCGTATAAAAAGTCGGTAAAATACTATAATAGGTTAAACTATTATGCCATTTTTTACAAGATATTAATATTTTACATTCTGCCGTTTTATTTACTGTATTTATATGGCAGGATGCCTTAAAATAACAGTTGCCGAGTAAGAGGATGCTATTCAAATGATAGTGAAAGTAAATAATACAACCATATCCCTAGTCAAGGGCGACATCACGCGTCAAAAAACCGATGCTATCGTCAATGCCGCCAATTCAAGCCTGATGGGCGGGGGCGGGGTGGATGGCGCGATTCACCGGGCGGGAGGCCCTTCCATTCTCGAAGAATGTAAAAAAATCGTAGCAGAGCAGGGGAGTCTGCCGTCAGGGAAAGCGGTTATTACCAACGGTGGCAATCTGGTAGCGAAGTATGTAATACACACGGTCGGCCCGGTATGGCGCGGCGGAAATAATAACGAAGCGGAAATTTTAGCGAGCGCGTACATTGAAAGCCTCAGATTAGCTGAGAAGCACGACATCGTAAGTATTTCTTTTCCTTCGGTCAGCACCGGGGCGTACGGATACCCTATGGAAGCCGCCGCCGCTGTAGCCGTCGCCGCTGTCGTTAAATTTGCTAAAGATGAGGCACTATTGATAAAAGAGATTGTGTTCGTATTATTTGGCGAAGCTGCTTTTGGCGAGTATGTTAGAGCTCTTGAAAAGATAACATAATATGCCCCTCACAGATTACTGAAACCCCATATCTGTCCATTTATTATTTAATGTTGGCATCAGGTGGATTGATAAAGCGTTTTATGATACCTTATTATTTATCGAGAGGAAGAAAAAATAGAAAATGAGAGTAATCGCAGGCGAAGCCAAGGGGTGTACTCTGATAGCTCCCCCGGGTTTAAGAACACGACCGGCAACGGAGTTGGTGAGGGGGGCGATTTTTTCCATCCTTTACTCTGTCGCCAACGATTGGCAATATGTTCTCGACCTCTTTTCCGGCAGCGGTTCGCTGGGTATAGAAGCGCTGAGCAGGGGAGCCGGTTGGGTGGATTTTGTTGAGCAGACACCCCGTTGTTGTGCTATAATAAAGCAAAATCTCGAAAAGACTAAATTTACCGAATATGCTCACGTACACTGTGCCGATGTGGTAAAAGCGATATCTTTTCTTGATAAGGAGTACAATATAATTCTGATGGATCCTCCCTACGCGAGTCCATTAATAA
>CAZGVH010000198.1:0-2285 GCA_964528955.1 uncultured Dehalococcoidales bacterium
CCGTCGCCGGTAAATACCGAAACCAATCCTTTTTCCAGTTTTTCCGGCGCCATTTTACTCCTGTTTATAATTTATACAGATTGCTAGCGGTGCAGCATAACAGTTTATCAATCACAAACAAGACATGTCAAGAAAAAACGCTCTGTTCATTAACGTTATATAGTAGCCTGTGTCCTGAAAAGTATACTGAGTCAAATTAAAAATCTGACAGTCTTAATTGATACAGATACTGGTTTGCATTGAATCGGGGATTGGATTAAAATAACTTTTTATGAGATACGTGCGTTTTTCAATCAATGGACAAAATGAATACGGTGTTTTGAACGACCATACAGTTCAAAAATACGAAGGTAAACCCTTCAAATACCTCGAACCGACCAAAGAATTCTATCCGCTGGAGCAGGTAAAGCTGCTGGCCCCATGCGAGCCGAGCAAGATCATTGCCATGGGTTTGAATTACCATGCGCATGTCAAAGAAATGGATATGCCTTTCCCCAATTCTCCGCTGACATTTTTAAAACCATCGACGGCGGTGATCGGGCCGGAAGAAAACATTATCTATCCCTCCTTGTCCAGCAGGGTGGATTACGAGGGCGAAGTGGCGGTGGTTATCAAGAAAGCCGGCTGGCGCATCTCAAAAGAAGATGCCATGGATTACGTTCTCGGCTATGCCTGTTTTAACGATGTTACCGCCCGGGATTTACAGAAAGCCGATTTCCAGTGGACGAGAGCCAAGGGTTTCGATACCTTTGCCGCCATCGGACCGTGGATAGAAACCGACCTCGACCCGGCCAATATCGAGCTGGAAACGTATTTGAACGGCAAACTGAAGCAGAAGGGGAATACCAGCGATTTCATCTATACCATCCCAGAAATCATCAACTTTATTTCCAATGTAATGACCTTATTGCCGGGCGATATTATAGCCACCGGAACACCCAGCGGCGTCGGGCCGATGTATCCGGGCGACGTGGTGGAAATAAAAATCGATTCTATCGGTACGCTGAGGAATACCATTATCAAGAACGGCTGCTAGTATTTTACTGATTATTCAACTAAAGTATAAAAAGGAGACCGGGAAAACCGGTCTCCTCTTATCTTTCTGTATCCTCATCGTTAAAACCGCTTGACGGCGCCGATTTAAAAAATTCCTCAACATCCTGTCTGAGCAGGTAAACCAATATCAGGATGCCGGCAACGGTGCCTACCGGGGGGCCGAAAATACTGAGGGCGGCCTGTACTATTCCCATAATGCGTCCCCAGTCCTTATTTTTTATAATACCGGCGGCGGCGATGATGGAAATAATGATATAGGAAAGCAGCACCAGTACTACGATGCTGATACCGAAAATAAAGCCGGGTAATGCCGAACCCCACATAGAGGCGGTGGCATCGGGGAAGGCGACAATTGCCACGCTAAGCAATCCTATCAGAGCCAGGAAGGCGGATAAAAATTGCCAGACAATCACTAGGACCAGCAAATCCGGTTTTTTCATCGGTATTCTCCTTGCACGGATATTAATCTATTCTAAGATTGAGCCCGTATGATGTCAATAGAGATATTTGCAGACTTCTCCATTCGACATCTTGACCCCACCCCTTTTGATTTCCCCTCTCCGTATACATAGAGGGCGCCGGAGGGTGAGGTCATAAAGACACAGGGCATTGACTTGATGGTATATAATTATATAGGTATTTATCATAAGTGATATATTATGGTGAAAAATTGTTGGGCGTTTTAGCGATAAACACTATTCATAATCTTATCTCGGCTAATGTATAATATAATTATCGACGGGGAAAATGAACGGCAACAATAATTATATTGCCAGGACATTCGGTATCAGTCTGCTGGAAAGCATGACTGTAAGTCCGTCTATAAAATCCATACATCAGGATTTAACAAATTATAACTTCAACAGCTCGTTTAAACACGACAAGGAAATCTGGCTGACCTGCATTCTGGCGCTTCAAAGCATTACGCTTGGCAACTTCGGTATCGGCTGCATCATAACACAAAACAATAATAACGTAGTCAGCTACGGCAACAACCAGGTATTTTATCCCTTGTTCAGAAGCGATTATCATGCCGAAATGGTAGCCCTTAATCACTTCGAGAGCGTTGTCAGGCCTGTTAATATCAGCGAATACCAGTTATTTACTTCCCTCGAACCCTGCCCGATGTGCCTTGCCAGAATCCTGACATCCGGCATCCCCGAAGTCTATTATGCGGCAGAAGATATCGAAGGCGGCATGGCGCATTTGAAAGAGGCAATGCCGAAAGT
>CAZGVH010000199.1:0-2279 GCA_964528955.1 uncultured Dehalococcoidales bacterium
TATTAAAATGATATTTAAAACCGAACCCGTTTTATACTTAAGGTGAAAAATAAAACCGGCCAGTACGATTCCCCATGAGAAAGCCAGCGCAAATTCATACATATTGGAAAAAGGCCCGTGTCCGGTTTCGACAGCCCTGCTTATAATGGCCATACTGATTAAGAGAATTGTGATAATAACTGTGATGTTTGCCGCTATACTGAATGCGGATTTAACGGAAACGTTATCATGCTGCGTCTCCTGTTTAAAATTTAAAGCCTGTTTCTGTTTCCTGATAAAGGCAATCAGGTAAAAAACAATAGAGAGGATTATACCGGCTATAGATAATACCAGTGAAATCGTTTCAAGATTATCCATGAGACGCCTCCCGGTTATTGCTGTCTTTCGCGTTTAATTTGTTTTTAAAAGCGGTTATCAATTCGTTTAAAGCGGAAGTATTGTTGAAAGCTTTCGAAGCCATAATCCTGATGAACAATCTGGAATTTCCCGGCGATGTATTTTTAATCGTTAACCATATTTGTCTGTGCGGGAAATAGAACACCATTGCCAATCCGGTTATAAACAGGGAGCAGGCAATCCATACCAGCGCGTTTCCGGGATCGTTTTTAACCTGGAATCCCGAAAATTGTGCATCGGACAGATATGTCAGCTCAACGTCTTCGATCTCAAGGGGAGTCATTTTCTCCAGCAGCTGAACTCCAAGTTCCTCTCCGTTTTTATATGCCAGCACTGCTAACTGTCCTTCCGGTATCATCGGATCTGCCGCATTAAATGACGGAGTAATAATAGCGAGTGATAATTGGTATTCGTCGATGTCAATGAAGCCGATATTGCGGTAATAGCCGTAACTTTCGAAGCTGCTGTAGAGGGCTATGCTGCCGGAAAAGAGGACTTCTCCATCTTTGGTTACCTCTATTGCGGCTGCCGGCCCGAAGAAAGACTGGTAAAAGCGAATCCCTTCATATGTTAACGGATGGTTGACGTGAATCTCTGCCTGGGCAACTTCCCGTCCATCTTTATATAGAATTACATCGCTTTGAAAATCAGATGGAGCACCATCATCGTAATACGAATCGGTAAATGATGTAAGGCCCAGCGACAGCCCGGTATCGTAGCCTACATCTTCGGTTTCACCCTCGACAACGATAAAGGAAGCCTCGCGGAAGCCGAGCGTGCTGCCGATGATATAAGCCAGCACCAGCAGAATAATGCTCAGGTGGCTGAGGTATGTTCCGAGTACAAAAAAGCGGTTTTTATCCGCTGCTATGTAAGTATTATCGTCATCGTTTTCAAGGCGTAACCGGTAATGCTTTTGTTGCAGCGTCAAGTTTACCGCTTCATAAATTGCAGGGGAATTATAAGATAAATCTATAATGTCAGCAGACTTATCTTTTTCCTTAAAGAAGTCTTCCGACTGTTTTATGCGGCTGCCCTTCAGGTTTTTTTGAATATTTTTCCAGCGGTTTAGGCTGCAAATCAGAATATTAAGCATCAGCAAAGCGCCGGCGGTGACAAAATACCACGATGAGAATAAATCGCCTGAAGTAAATATACCGATGATACCGAGTACTGTGATTAGCAGGATAAGCGCGATAGCCAGCTTGACCGAACTGAAAAGCCGCCATACCTGTTTTATTGCATTTTCAAGCTGGTTGTGAGTTTCATTATTCTTATCTGACTGATTAATATTTTTAGCCATTAAATATTTATACCATTCGCTACCTTTAATTGCAAAGTCATTTTATTTATATTTTGAATTTTAAGGTCGTTAATTTGTTTGCTAGATACTGCAATGTTAGAATAGAGGTGATTATCGACAGTATTCAGGAGTAAAAGTGTGATTTTTAAGAGGCTTCCGGTTGGTGCATTGGGCGCCAATTGCTATATTGTGGGTGATGAAAAGGAAAAAAACGGTATTGTTATCGATCCGGGAGGGGATGCCGGAAAAATTATTTCCGAAATCGATAAACTGGGTTTGAAAATAGAGAAGATTATTTTAACGCACGGACACGGCGACCATACCGGCGCCGCCAATGAATTGAAAGAGTCCACCGGCGCCGAAATCGCCATTCATGGCGACGATGTTGCCGTGATGAAGGATAAAAGTTTATACGATATGTTCTGGCTCGATTACAAGCCGGTAAATCAGCCGGATATGCTTTTAAAAGACGGCGATGTACTGGCAGTCGGAGGGCTGAAATTTAAGGTTATACATACTCCGGGGCACTCCCGGGGCAGTATCTGTCTTCTGTGGGAAGGCGTTCTATTCAGCGGTGATA
>CAZGVH010000200.1:0-2258 GCA_964528955.1 uncultured Dehalococcoidales bacterium
GAATAACAGGAACCCTAACAGTTTTATATGCCGTTATTGCGGAACGGTTGTAAGTATAGCTGCACCGGGTACCCGCCACCGTAACCATTGTCCGCTCTGCCTTAGAAGTTGTCACCTGGATTTTCAAACAGGCGATCGGGTGTCGGCATGCGGAGGAATTATGGAACCGATTGCTATCTCTACCAGAAAAGATAAGGAATGGATAATAATACATCGTTGTATGGACTGCGGTACGCTTAGAGAAAACCGCATCGCGGGAGATGATAATGAACTGGCTTTAATTTCCCTCGCGGTAAAACCCTTGGCCCTGCCGCCGTTTCCTCTCGATAATATCCAAAGGGCTACCCGGTAAGGGTAGCCCTTTCCTATACAACTATGGGATAGCTTCCGGCTAAAAAAATGATAAATAGATATGAAAACCTGTATAATATAGAAAGTCCTGCTAAGGAGGTAAACCACTATGAGCAAGAAAACTTTCGGTCCCAGCACTTTCGTATTCCCCGAGCCGGTTTTTTTAGTCGGCGTCAACGTTGACGGGAAACCCAATTTTATGACAGTCGCCTGGGGAGGAATGGCATGCGGCGCTCCTCCGATGCTTACGGTAGCCATAAGGCACCAGCGGTTTACAATGAAAGGTATTAAACCCGGCGGCAATTTTTCTGTTAATATTCCAGGTGAAACGCTGGTAAAAGAAGCCGATTTATGCGGCCTTATATCCGGTGTAAATGCCGATAAGGCTAAGGCTTGTGATTTCGATGTTTTTTATGGGAAACTGGAAAACGCGCCGCTGATTCGTCAATGTCCGGTAAACCTTGAGTGCAAGGTGGTGCATATCATCAACCTGGGCAGCCATGCTCTCGTAATCGGCGGTATCGAAGAGACTCATATAACGGAAGATTGTCTTACAGATGGAGTCCCCGATATAGAAAAGGTAAAACCGATATTATATTCAAGGGGTACCGCTCCGCTGTATTATGCTTTCGGCCCGGTTGTCGGCGAGGCTTTCAGCATAGGCAACCATATCAATCATTTATAAAACCGGATGCCTGTTTAAGCATATTAAATGTAGCTAAACGAATATAAGATAGGGTATAATCTAGCAAAGGTGTTTTCAAATTATTATGACTGATTGGCAACTTACGGCTACCACTATATTTTGCGAAGATTTTAATGATGAAGTTACCATCATGGTATACAAGGATGGTAAAACCAGGTGCACCGGTTATGATGCTTTTGTAAAAATGAATTCCGAACCGGATAAGAAAAAACGTGCCAACGACGTCGAATGTCACGGACCGGTTTGTCACCGGGTAGCCGAATACAGGGATAAGCTTTTCTCGGAAGAAAAAAGCGGGACATAATTTTAAAAGAGGATAATTGATTTTGAATAAATCCGAACAGGAAAAAAAGGTTATCATCAGGGCGGATAAACTTAACTTGTCCTTCGGCGGCGTGCGTTCTCTTATCGATGTCAGCGTAGATATAAAGGAAAACGAGATACTGGCTATCATCGGGCCGAACGGAGCCGGAAAAACCAGCTTTTTAAACTGTGTCAACGGATTCTATAAACCCCAGAAAGGCACAATTACTTTCAATGGCGAGGATATTACGCATATCCGCCCCGACAAGGCCGCCAAAATGGGGCTAGCGCGCACGTTTCAGAATATCGAATTGTATACCGGTTTAAGCACTCTCGATAATCTGATGGCCGCCCGGCATGTACTCATGAACCAGAATATCTTCAGCAGCGCATTGTATTTCGGGCCGGCGCACACGGAAGAAATCGAGCACCGCAAGACCGTCGAGGACATTATCGACTTTTTGGAAATCGAACCGATACGTCAGCAGGTGGTCGGTTCTCTGCCATATGGTATGCGAAAAAGGGTTGAACTGGGCAGGGCGTTGGCTCTCGAGCCGAAGGTTTTACTATTGGATGAACCGATGGCAGGGATGAATCTGGAGGAAAAAGAAGACATTGCCCGCTTTATTATCGATATTTTCGAGGGGCAGGGCGAAACCTATCCCGATACCCCCGTATTGAGAGACGGCGTCAACTGTATCGTTCTCATCGAACACGATATGGGCGTGGTAATGGATTTAGCAGACAGAATCGTAGTGCTGGATTTCGGGCGTAAAATTGCCGAAGGAACCCCCGAGGAAATCAGTAAAAATCCCAATGTCATCGCCGCTTATCTGGGTGCCGGGAAGTAACTTTTCACTATTGCTCCTGCGGCAGGGGAATCTCAATAGTTTCATGG
>CAZGVH010000201.1:0-2253 GCA_964528955.1 uncultured Dehalococcoidales bacterium
ACGAGAAGCAAAGCGAGGTTAATACGGACAGGATAGCGGTCGGGGAAGTGGATAAAATAATGAATATCGCCGATAAAGCCGAGAGGCGGGCGAAATTGAAGATGCTAAGGGAAGCCCTCGATTCCTATGCGCGCTCACGCAGTAATGAGCATATCTGACAAGTTAGCCTGAAACGGCTTGAAGATAAAATAATAAATGGAGGTATTTACAAATGACACATAAATGTCAAAGCCCGTATGGTTGCGGTAATATAAGTACGGTGACCGAGAACGATCAACTGGTGACCGATGTTATCAAAGATGATGGAGAGCGTGGCGAAATGCCTGAACCCATGGTTTTCGGAAACGATATGGTAGCTATCATAAAGCACTCGCTGTCAGAGATACAGATATATAACGTTATGTATAAAATCAGCGCCGATTTTGCCATCAGGAACGTTTCTGACAAAACGATTGCCACCCTTGTCTTCGAAGCCAGATTCTATAATGAAAACGGCAAATTAATGGACACGATAATACACAGGGAAAACGATTTCCGCCCCGGAGCGAACAGGGGGATAGACATCCCTTCCAACGCCGTTGTGATTCCCGGTGTCATAAAGAGCTATGAAGTCAGGATAGTTAAGATGACGACAACGGAAACGGAGAAGGTACAGCTCTGCAACCAGGATATGAAAGTGGACCCGATGACGGGCGAGGCGGAATTAAAAGGCATAGTGAAGAACATCAGCGATGCCAGAACCGACGTTGTCATGGTGTTAACCTTCAGCAACTTTAAAAAAGAGATTATCGGAGATAAGGTAATTATCATCAGGGATATCGATCCGGGGCAAATGAAGAAGTTCAATTTTAAATACAAGCCGTACGGCGGTGAAATGGTGGACGGCGTAAATGCCTTTATTGCCAGCGACATCGCGGAAATGGCGGAATAAACAAAAAAAGGCGATAATTATCGACCGGTATTTACTAAATGAAGGATTTTAATCCGGGAAGAGGAAGAAATGAAAGTAACCTATGACAGAACGGAGAACCGCACGGCTTATATAATTGTAGAACCGGAGGCTGATGACCTTAAGAAGTATATCGATAAGGTCTATAACCGTATGGTTAAAAGGGTGCATATTCCGGATTACCCCGAAGGAAATGCGCCGCCTGAGGTTCTGGAAAATTATATCGATAGGGAACAGTTGATTGAAGATGCCATCACGGAATTGGCATATGAGGATTCCTCCAAAATTATCAAGGAACAAAATATCGAAAACTGGCTGCAGCCGATGATAACCGTACTCCAGTTCGAACCGCCCAAATATGAAATAGCGGTAGCCTTGAGACCGATTATAGAAATTGCAGACTATCGCAGCCTGAAGGTGGAACCCGAACCTCTGGAAGTAACCGACGATGAAGTCGATATCGTGCTGGAGAAGAACCGCATTCAGATCGGAACGCTTGTTACGGTAAACCGCCCGGTTAAAAGAGAAGACCTGATTATCATCGATATCGAAGGCAGGGTATCCGGCAAGCCCTTCCTCGTTAAAAAAGCCACCAAGTTCTTTGTGAATGAAAACTTTGCGCCTGAAATGCCGGGGTTTTCGGATAAGCTGATCGGGGCTGAGAAAGATAAGGAGTTCAGTTTCAAACTGACACTGCCGAAAGATTATGCGGATAAAGCGGTAGCCGGCAAGGAAGCCGATTTTACCTTAAAGATATACGATGTGCGTGAGCAGCAACTGGATGAAATCAACGATGATTTCGCTAAAAAGGTAGCGCCCGGAGTTTCTTCACTGGAAGAACTGAAAAAACGTATCCGTTACCACATGACGAAAGAAAAAGAGTTGAGCGCCGATACCAGGTTCAAGGAGAAGATCGTGGCCACGTTGATTGAAAAGAGCCATCTCGAATACCCGACCATGATGATCGACCTGCAGACCAAGCAAATAACGGAAGACTACCTGCAACAGATGAAAACTGATGCCAAGGATGACAAAGAATATCAGGATAAACTGAAACAGATATCGATGGAACAGCTTAAGAAAAGCTCGGCGGAACTGGCGAAGAAAAGGATCTTATGGACACTGGTACTGGACGAGGTGGCTAAAGCCGAAGGTATCTCTGTCAGCGAAGAGGAAATCGCCGCTGAAATAGACGGAATGACTGAAAATATCGGGGAAGAAATGAGGCAGAAAGAGGCGCGCCGCCGCCTGCACAGCTATGAACGCGAGAATGTTATCGATATCATCAAGGTCAGAAAAACCGT
>CAZGVH010000202.1:0-2248 GCA_964528955.1 uncultured Dehalococcoidales bacterium
TCGCGCCCGACATCCTTGCGCATCTGCCTGATAGCTTCCAAAAAAGGCTGCCCTTCGATATCGCCCACGGTGCCGCCGACTTCCACGATGATGACATCCGCCTGCGACTGCTCCGAGAGCTGCTTGAACCTTTGCTTGATTTCCCCCGTAAGGTGGGGAACCACCTGAATAGTGCCGCCGAGGAAATCGCCGCGGCGTTCCTTGGCGATGACCGAGCTGTAGATCTGCCCGGAAGTGATGTTGGAATCTGCTGTCAGCTCGACATCGATAAAACGTTCGTAATTGCCGAGATCGAGGTCGGTTTCGGCACCGTCTTTAGTGACGAATACCTCGCCGTGCTGATAGGGAGACATGGTTCCCGGGTCGACGTTTAAATAGGGATCCATTTTCAAAACCGAGACGCTGATACCGCGGCTCTTGAGGATGTTACCGATAGAAGCGACCGTGATGCCCTTTCCGACGGAACTGACTACGCCGCCGGTTACAAAGATATATTTAGACATATAAAAAATTGTTCCCCGGACTTTAAAATATTTTGCATTTTTATACTTCCATATGGATTTTAGAATTTAATCATAACGGAATATCGTAAATAACTTCAGGTAAATTCATCAACAAAAGAGGCTTTAAAAGAATGGGTTTCTTTTATTATAAGAATCCGCAAGGGATAATGTCAATATTTCAGGATACTATTTTTTTGAAAGGATATCACTTTTTTATGGTGAATTGCAGATATTGCAAACGATAGGATAAACTTAGTAGTTAATATTATTTTATTAACTTTGTTGTCATTTTATTGACAATTTACATAAATCTGCGTTATAATATCGATACACGAATAAACTTCACCAGGAAATGATATGGCTGGAAAAGATTACTACAATATACTCGGAGTCGCCAAAAACGCCGGCGACAAGGAAATCAAGGCTGCTTTCCGCAGGCTGGCGCGCAAGTACCACCCTGACGTCAACCCGGGGGATAAAAGCGCGGAAGAGAAATTCAAGCAGGTAAGCGAGGCTTACGAGGTTCTCTCCGATGCGGAGAAGCGCAAGAAATATGACCAGTTCGGAGACCAGTGGCAGTACGCTGACCAATTCAAGAGAGGCGCAGGCGGCGGAGCCGGGCAGGGATACCAGAACTATGATTTCAGCGATATATTCAGGGGCGGCGGCGGTCAATCGCAGAGCTACAGCTTCGGAGGCGAAGATCTCGGCAGTATTTTCGGCGACCTCTTCGGTACGGGGCGCGGTCAAGGCGGAAAGCCTCCGAAACTCGTCAAGGATATCGAATCAGCCATCGAGGTAACCCTGGAAGAGGCTTTCAGCGGCGTCAGCCGTTTGATTACGATTCAGGATAAAAAACCCTGCCAGACCTGTCACGGAACCGGACGCGTACGCAGAGTCCCCTGTTCCGTCTGCATGGGCACAGGTACTCAGGTAATTGAAAAACGTATCGAGGTCAAGATACCGGCCGGGGTAAAAACCGGTTCGCGCATCAGGATTGCCGGGCAGGGACATGACGGGTACGGCGCTACCGGCGATTTATACCTGATAGTAAACGTAAAAGCGCACCCGGTTTTCGAACGGCAGGAAAACGACCTGCTGGTGAATATCGATGTGCCGCTGACAACGGCGGTGCTGGGCGGAGAGGTAAAAGTCCCCACGCTTAAAGGCAACCTGGCTTTAAAAATTCCGGCAGAAACCCAGAACGGGCGCGTCTTCCGGCTTACCGGGCAGGGAATGCCGGCGCTGGGCAAAGATACGCGCGGGGATATAAAAGCTAAAGTAAACGTGGTGATTCCCGCCAATCTGAGCGAGGATGAAAAAGACCTTTTCCGTAAATTGGATAAGTTGAGGGGCTCATAGGAGGAAAGGAGGATATGATGGAAAGAGATACGCAACCGAGATATGTAATAAGCATAGCTGCCGAAATGCTCGGCACCCAGACATATACCCTGCGCTACTATGAAAAAATAGGAGTTGTAAACCCGGCGCGCTCAAAAGGCAATATCCGCTTGTATTCCGACCTGGATTTAGAGCTTGTTAAACGGGTGATGACGCTGATGGATGAACTCGGCGTCAACCTGGCCGGTGTAGAGGTCATACTCAGGATGTCGCAGCAAATCGCGCAATTGCAGAAAAACACCGAGGAACTCGAGAGGGAAATCCATCGGTTAAGGGAGGAGAGAAATGAGACAGGATAAATTTACCGAGCAGGCGCAGGAAGCTTTAAGCGCTTCGCAGCAGCT
>CAZGVH010000203.1:0-2230 GCA_964528955.1 uncultured Dehalococcoidales bacterium
GGCGGCGGGTTGGCTTTGATAAGAGTAACCGATAACGGCTGCGGCATTTTATCTGACGAAATCCAGCTTGCTTTCGAGAGGCATGCCACCAGCAAGATTACCAGCTTCGAGGATTTATCTATAAGCCACAGCCTGGGGTTTCGCGGTGAGGCTTTACCCAGCATTGCCTCCGTTTCGGATGTCGAAGTTGTCTCCTTTAATGTTAATGAAAGCTCAGGTGTATGTGCCGAACTGGAAAACGGGCTGGTTGTAAAAAAACAGAAACAGGCAAGGTCACAGGGAACGACCATAGCAGTCAAGAATCTTTTTCGCAATGTACCGGCAAGATTGAAGTTCATAAAGTCGAAGACAACCGAAAATAGCCATATTGCCAATGTGGTCAGCCAGTATGCTTTAGCTTATTCCGAGGTGCGCTTTACTCTGTTTATCGACGGGCGCGAAAGCTTGAAGACACCGGGAACCGGCAATCTAATCGACAGCATCAATGCCATGTATGGCACGGAGATTGCGTCCAGTATGCTGCCGATTAGTAACGGTCAGGGTTTCAATACCGATGATAAAGGTATCAGAATCAGCGGTATGGTCGCATCTCCCAGAGTGAGCCGTTCCAACCGGAACTATATCAGCCTTTTCGTCAACCGCCGCTGGGTAGAAAACCGCAACCTGTTATGGGCGGTGGAAGAGGCCTATCACGGCTTGCTGATGACAGGAAAGCATCCGGTAGCCATAATCAATATCGAAGTCCCGCTGTCAGATGTTGATGCCAACGTGCATCCCACAAAAACAGAAGTGCGCTTTAAAGAGGAAGGCAGCGTTTACCTGGAATTGCAGAGGGCTGTACGGAATGCGCTGGTCAATACGGCTCCTGTTCCCAAGGTTGAGGAGATAGCCGCTATATATCGCGGTCAATCGCAGATAATCGTTCCTCCTGAACAGAGACGCATGGATATGAAGGTTGTTACCGAAGAAGAGCCGGGAACGCCTGTGGTATCTTCGCTGCCTGTGCTGAGGGTGCTGGGGCAATCGATGAACAGCTATATCGTTGCCGAAGGACCCGATGGAATATATATTATCGACCAGCATGCGGCGCATGAACGCGTCATGTTCGAGAAGATTTCGAAGCAGAAAGAGCAGCAGGGCGTCGAGGTACAGGCGCTTCTGGAACCTGTATCCATTGAAGTTCTGCCCGTTCAGGATGAGATACTCAACAAAAATTATAAATTCCTTGCCGAATACGGTTTCACCATCGAGCCTTTCGGGAACAGGAATTACCTGGTCAGAACCGTGCCGTCGATAATGTATAAAAAAGACTGGCAGTCGGCTTTGAACGAACTTATCGACAGATTATCTGTAAAGAACGATGCCAGTATAACGGAACATTTGATAGCCACAATGGCATGCCACAGCGCAGTCAGGTTCGGACAGACTTTAACGCTCGATGAAATGCGTGAACTGGTGCGCCAGATGGAGCGTGCCGATTTGCCCCACGCCTGTCCGCACGGCCGCACGACAATGATTCATATAACCAAAAAACAATTGGAAAAAGAATTCGGAAGGGTTTAGATAGTAGAAAAAATTCTGATTTATCGAGAATTTGTTTGACCCTTACGAAATCAGTATGGTAAAAAATCGTCGTTGCGAGTTTTCCCGCAGGGAAAGCGCGGCAATCTCTATCGTACGACTTTGTAATGGTTGTGTTTTAAAAAATAAAGGCATTTCATATAATATGTGGGGCGGGGTAATTATATTGTATTGTAGGGATTGCTTCGTCCCAATAAATCGGGACTCGCAACGACGATTAAGCATTGTCATTGTGTAATTCTGGCTTTCCGAAACGAAATTCCGATTAATCTGAACTCTAATAATATCTGCGTACCCTGAGGGCCTGACGAAGGACACGAACGGCTTTTTCTTACTCCTCAACTACCTGCTCACCCTCATCTTTGCCGTTATACTCGATAAGCTCCCATCGGACCATTCCGTCCTCTATCAACTGGCGAATTTTCTTCTCGGCATAGGTAAGCTGGCAGTGTTTTCCTGTCTTTATTTCCATTATCACGACTTCTTGAGGGTCGCCCTGCGCCAGTCCGGGAAAGACGATCATATCAATCGGGCTGCCGATGAACCTGGCTTCGGTTGGGTCGTATTTGAATTCGGGGAGATAAGGCGTCATCTGTTCGGTGAATTTTCCCGTAAGTACGGAGCGGCTCTGGGTAATGGCAGACTGGCG
>CAZGVH010000204.1:0-2229 GCA_964528955.1 uncultured Dehalococcoidales bacterium
TCGAGTCGTTTGCCATTATATACACATAAAATTGCTTATTCATAACTTGAGATTGCTTCGTCATCCCGATTTATCCCTAACAATCGGGATTTCCTCGCAACGACTGTTTTAGTAATATTTTTTAAATAGCAATACCAAATATAAATTGTATCGTCTTTGCGAGTCCCGACCTGTCGGGATGAAGCAATCTCTACAATACCCTTTAATTACCCCGTTTGCTATTTTTATATTATCTCCATTTGACTAATACTGCTCCAGGTCGCATCTCAGGCAGCGGCGTGATTCCGCTTCCGCTATTTCTTTATCGTAACCAAGTTCCACCTGAGAAAAATCCTTTATCCTGTTTGTCGACGGCATTATCGGGGAAACCTGTCTCGGCAACTCCGAAGGGTCGCCCAGTGAAGAATTGTATTCCGGCGCCGCCAGTACCTCATCGATCACACCGGTTCCCCCCAGGAAAATATCGATGGACTTGGCGGCCTGTCTGCCGTGAGCTATAGCTTCGATAACCGAGGAAGGTCCTAAAACGGCATCCCCTCCGGCAAAAACGCCCCGCTTACCGGTTGACAGCGTGAAGTTATCCACTTCAATAAACCCGTCGTCGGCGGTAGATAAGCCAAACCTGTCCGAAATACGCAGACGCTGCCCGATGGAAGCTATGACGCTGTCGAGTTTTAATGTAAACTCGCTTCCTTCAATGGGAACAGAACGGTATCTGCCGGAGGAATCGATATCACCCTTCGCCATGCGAATGCATTCCAGGGTTATCCCGTCGTCTTCGTTGACAACCTGCCCCGGCATCGCCATTTCTAGAATATGGATTCCTTCTCCCAGGGCTTTTTCTATTTCTTCACGCCCGGCAGGCATATCCTCGCGGCTCCTGCGGTAAATGATAGTTACGTCTTTTGCGCCCAGCCTCCTGGCGGTACGCGCCACATCGATTGCCGCATGTCCGCCGCCGATAACCCCCACCCGGTCTCCGGGCGATACCTTTTTACCCATATTTACATTCCTTAAAAAAGCCAGGCGGTCGATGAAGCGGTGGTCTTCCTCCCCGCTGATACCTATCTTGAGGTCGTTTTGCGCGCCGATTGCCACGAAAACAGCATTGTAGCCATCTTCGAACAAAGCGTCTACATTATAGATTTCGGCATTCGTTTTGATTTTTACTCCGCTGTTTACTATTTCATCGATATCGGCATCCAGGATATCCTTCGGCAGGCGGTAATCGGGAATTGCCATTCTCAGCATTCCACCCGCCTGAGGCTGCGATTCGTATACCGTTACCGAATGCCCCAGCCTTGATAAATAGTATGCGGCAGTAAGTCCCGCCGGTCCCGAACCGATCACAGCTACCCTCTTGCCTGTCTTACAATGAGGTACTATCCTGCTTTTCCACAACTCGCCGCCGTTTTCAACGGCATAACGTTTAAGCTCGCGAATGGACACCGCTTCATCTAATTGTGCACGACGGCATCTCGATTCGCAGGGATGGAAACATACCAGCCCGCAGACAGCCGGGAAAGGAATCTTCTCCCGAATGACCGCCAGAGCTTCCTCGGGCTGCCCCTTCTGAATAAAACGGATATAGCGCGGAACCTCGATTTCCGCCGGACAGGTGTGGATACAGGGAGCTTTTACCAGGCCGCGGCAGACCGCCGCACGGCAATAGTGTTTTAAAATATGTTCTTCGTATTCGTCGCGGAAATAGCGCAAAGTGGTTAAAACGGTATTCGGAGCGGACTGCCCCAAACCGCAGAGAGAACCCGCTTTTACTGTTTTCGCCAGTTCTAAAAGCGTATCGATATCCTGCATTTTACCTTCTCCGAAGCAGATGCGTTCCAGTATTTCCAGCATCTGCTTCGTACCCAGGCGGCAGGGAGTACATTTCCCGCAGGACTCAGACTGTGTAAAAGATAAAAAGTAACGGGCGATATCCACTATACAGGTATCTTCGTCCATTACCACCATACCGCCGGAACCCAGGTTGGCTCCGGCTTTTAAAAGTGAATCGAAATCGACCGGTGTTTTCAGTAAACTTGCCGGCAGGCAGGCTTCGGACGGGCCTCCCATTTGCACGGCTTTAAAATGCCTGCCGTTGGGAACACCGCCGCCGATATCGAAAATTATTTCTTTCAGCGTAGTGCCCATCGGCACTTCGATAAGACCGGTATTGTTTATCTTTCCCGAAAGCGCCAGTACTACCGTCCCGCTGTTATTAACTGTGCC
>CAZGVH010000205.1:0-2226 GCA_964528955.1 uncultured Dehalococcoidales bacterium
ATAAAAAGTCGAGGCTGTGCAAGATGGAAATCATTCCGGCAATAGATATTCGCGGCGGAAAGTGCGTTCGCCTGTACCAGGGCGACTACGGCAAGGAAACAGTTTTTTCCGACGACCCGGTGGGGATGGCGATGAACTGGCAATCACTGGGTGCACTGCGCCTGCATATCGTCGACCTCGACGGAGCGGCTGCCGGTGAACTGAAGAACCTCGATATCATTTCGGAGATTGCCAACTCGGTATTGATACCGATCGAAGTCGGCGGCGGCATCAGGGATCTGGAAACCATCGGCAGGCTGTTCAAGTGCGGGGTAGACCGCGCCATTCTCGGTACATCGGCAGTCGAAGACCCCGAAATGGTCAAAGAAGCCTGTCGTCGCTTCGGTAAGTCTATTGTTGTCGGTATCGATGCCAGGGATGGTAAAGTGGCGACCAGGGGCTGGAAACTGGATACCGGCCGCGAACCGCTGGAATTTGCCCGCGCCATGATGAAGCTGGGAGTCAGAAGCTTTGTTTTTACGGACATCAGGCGCGACGGGACTTTGACGGAACCCAATTTCACTGCGCTGTTCGAGCTTATCGATTCCACCAAAGCGGCTATCATCGCTTCGGGCGGTATCGCCAATATTACTCACTTGAAGCTTTTGAAAAAACTGGGAGCGTCGGGAGCCATAATCGGCAAGGCGCTTTATACCAAGGATATCAATTTAAAACAGGCGTTGGAAGCTATAGAAAATTAGGTTAGAGCCTGTCACTGTCACGTTTGCAATCTTAGAGCTCGATTTAATTGTCATTCTGGAATCCCGCCCCGTCGGGATAAAGAATCTTGGGGGAAGGGAAATTATTCCACCCAACCCCGGATGCTTCATTCGTCCCTTACGAATTCAGCATGACAATATAAGATGCTTATTCCGAGTCCTGATATATCGGAAAACTTTTAGGGTATAACAATAGTAGTAAATAACATAAATAATAAATAGAAGGAGAAACAATATCTTGGTAGACAATCTTAAACTCGATCCGCAGGGGCTGCTTCCGGCAGTTATACAGGACGCCGATACCGGCGAAGTACTTATGCTCGGTTATATGAACCCTGAATCGCTGGAACTCACCCGCACCAAAGGCGAAGTCTGGTTTTACAGCCGCAGCAGGCAGGAACTCTGGAACAAGGGCGCCACTTCGGGCAACAAGCTGATGGTGCAGGAAATGTGGCTTGACTGCGATAACGATACCGTCCTGGTGAAAGCCAAACCGCTGGGCCCGGTATGTCACACCGGCAGTAGAACCTGCTTCTTTTCAAAAATTAAAACCGATTTCTAGCAGCAGGTCTTCGATAAGCAACCGGTACCTCTAAGTTTGCTGTTATTATCCCGGCAGGGTTGCTAATAGAAGAATAGGGTGAAATAAAAAAAGGGCGGACTTTTCAGTCCGTCCTTTTCGTTGTCTTTTTAAAATCTGCCGCAGATTATTTTCTGTTGTAACGCTGATTGAAGCGTTCGACGCGTCCGGCGGTATCGATGATTCTGCGTTCACCCGTGAAGAACGGATGGCAGTGGCTGCAAAGCTCGACCTTCGTTTCTTTCTTGGTCGAACCGAGAGTCATAACGTTGCCGCAGGAACAGATTACCTTGGCATCTGAATAGTAAACTGGATGAATCTTTTCCTTCATATTATTTAACCAGCGTAAACGCTGACCTTCCTTCTGTTATTGGTCGTCGGTTCGTATTTTACCACTCCGTCAATCAGAGCATAAATAGTATAATCTTTGCCAACACCGACGTTATTGCCCGGTTTGATATGCGTACCCTTTTGCCTGACCAGGATTGTTCCGGCATTTACTATTTCATCGGCATATCTTTTTACGCCCAGCATCTTTGGTTTGCTGTCGCGCCCGTTATGTGTAGAACCGCCACCCTTCTTATGAGCCATTTAACATACCCCCGCTTGGACGATTTCATTAATAGACAGCGCGGTGTATATCTGGCGGTGCCCTGTCTTCTTCCTGTTTCTCGTCTTGTTCTTGTATTTGAAGATAACTATTTTCTTCTCTTTGCCTTCGCCTTTGACCGTAGCAACCACTTTTGCTCCCTCGATAGTGGGTTTGCCGACTATCTGCTGATCATCGTCAGCAATAAGTAACACCTTATCCAGCTCGACAGTATCGCCTTCGGCAGCAGCGAGACGCTCTACCTTTATGCTTTGGCCGGGAGCTACTTTATACTGTTT
>CAZGVH010000206.1:0-2208 GCA_964528955.1 uncultured Dehalococcoidales bacterium
ACCTGATTATTGCCGGAAAATTGAAGGAAGGGGATATGCTCCCCTCGATTCGCGCCCTGGCAACCGACCTGCGCATCAGCGTCATCACCACCAAGCGCGCCTATGACGAGCTGGAACGGGAAGGATATATTTACACCGTAGCGGCAAAGGGATGTTTCGTAGCGCAGAGGAATATCGAGTTTGTTCGGGAAGAGCACCTCAAAAAAATCGAAGAACACATGCAAAAAATCGCGGAACTGGCTCCGTCATGCAACCTAACCAACAAGGACTTAATAGAGATGCTCCGTATTCTGATAAGAGAGGAATAACCGTCAAATGAATGCACTTGAAATCAAGGGGCTTACCAAACACTACAAGGATTTTACACTCGATAGTATCGACCTTGTTTTACCGACCGGCTGTATTATGGGGCTTATCGGCGAAAATGGCGCGGGCAAAAGCACCACCATCAAGCTGATTATGGGAATGATTAGCAGGGATGCCGGCGAAATAAAGGTACTGGGGAAGGATAATCAAAGCGGCTTCGAGGCAGTAAAAGAAGACATCGGGGTTGTGCTCGACGAATCGCATTTCCCGGAAATCATCACCGCAAAACAGGTAAACCGCATAATGACATATACCTTCAAGAACTGGGACGAGAAGGTTTATTTATCCTACCTGGATAAATTCTCCCTGCCGTTGGACAAGGCTTTCAAGGACTATTCGCGAGGTATGAAGATGAAGTTGGGCATCGCCGTTGCCCTTTCGCACCATGCCAAACTGCTGGTACTGGATGAAGCCACCAGCGGCCTCGACCCCATCATACGGGACGAAATACTGGATGTTTTTTACGATTTCAACAGGGATGACAGGCACTCGATATTCATTTCTTCGCATATAGTCAGCGACCTGGAAAAGTTGTGCGATTACATCGCATTCATCCACAAGGGCAAGCTGTTCTTCTGCGAGGAAAAGGACAGGCTGCTGGAGAAATATGCCATTTTAAAGTGCAGCAAAGAGGTTTTCGAATCGATAAACAGCGATGCCGTGAAAGGGAAGCGCATCGGAGATTATGGAGTGGAAGCGCTGGTGCTGCGCGATAAAATCCCCTCCAAAATACCTTTGAACCGGGCGAGCATCGAGGACATCATCATTTATCTGGTAAGAGGTGACAGGAAATAATGAAAGGACTGATTTTAAAGGATTTATACGTGATATTAAAGCAAATGAAATATCTTCTGCTGATAATCGCGCTGTTTACAGTTATGCTCGGTTATACCTTCGGGACATTCCTGCTTCTCTATTGCGCCATGCTGCCGATTACGACCATCGGCTATGACGAGAAGGCCAAGTGGGATAAATACGCCGCCACCATGCCCTATTCACGCAAGGGTATCGTTCTCAGCAAATACATCCTGGGATTGATTTGTATCGGAGCCGCTTTTGTACTGGTAATCATCGGCAGCCTGGGTTTCGGCTTGTTTACCGGAACTGAAATGACGGCAACGTCGGTCAGCGAATTATTAGTGATGATAACCTCTATTTTATGCATTACCCTGATTTTCATGGCAATCAACATGCCTGTCATCTTCAAATGGGGAGTGGAGAAAGGGCGCATGATATTTATCGCCGGAATTGCCGCTTTTGCCAGTATTATCGCTGCAACATCATTAGTCGATAATACTTCAACGGCGATACAAGGATTCTTCAATGATTACTTTTATTTACTTATACTGGGCGCCGTCGCTATCCTCGGCGCTTCGATACCGTTATCGATAAGTGTTTACAAGAAACGGGAGTTGTAGGGGAGAGACAAGCAGATATCAATAAGACGCTCGTGGTCTTGTCCCAGTGTAACACGGGATGAGTATTAAAAAGCCGTTCGTGGAGCCTGTCCTGAGTATATCGAAGGAAGCCTGTCGAATCCATAACGGCGACGAATAATATCAATCTAATAAAATGATTTGATAAATTCCGCTTGTATAACCCTTCGACAAGCTCAGGGCGAGCGGAATTTTTTTCTGTCATGCTGGAGTTCGTGAAGAACGAACGAAGCATCCGGGGTGGCTGGGGTAATTTTACCTTTTATGTGGTGAAACGCCCCTCTAATATAGAGAATTCCCATCACTTCACAGCCACGTGAATGGCCGCCGCCCCGAAGAAGAGGCGTTTGAAGGTAACTTTAGAAAAGCCGGATTTTAAAAGCAAACCGCGCAGAGCTTCCGCCCC
>CAZGVH010000207.1:0-2157 GCA_964528955.1 uncultured Dehalococcoidales bacterium
CAGGCGCTTTTTTGCAGCATTCCGATAAGCAGCATTCTTGTCAGGAAGGTCTTGCCGGTGCCGCTTTTACCGAAGATGCCGTTGGAGCGTTTGACCAGTTCGGGCAGGTTAAGGCAGAGCTTGGTTTCCATGTCCAGCGGGTTGCCTATCCAGAATCTTTCCTTGTCCTCTTTGCCGAAAACAAGCTCTATATCCCTGTCTTCCGCCAGATTCACCGTCGAATAGTGGCTGGGAACGGTCTTGACGGGCTGCGGCCCTTCGACCACACTCCCGATATCTCCGCCGATTGTCAGGTAAGGCATTACCTGCAGGGTGCCGAAGGTGCCGGTTCCCGTGAGAACCTCGGCGATAAACGGGTCTCCCGTATCCGGCGGCGTCTGCGTCAGGTTTGAGTCGGTTACGCCCAGCACCACCTCGGTTATCATGCCGAAAAAGCGGCGTTTCCGCCCCTCTATGGTTACGTAGCGCCCGACCACCATATCTTCAACAGAGGTATCGGCGTCCAGGCGTACTTCGACTCCTTTATTGGAGGAGCCGGAGACGACGATACCCATTCTCTTCTCTTCTGCGGTCATTGCTTTATCCTTTCGAGGATGGTTCTAAGCCGGTTGAAGTCACCGCTTAAAACGGTGGCAAGGTGCTTGCCTGCCGCTACCAGGAAGGCGTGCCTGTCTTCATGCACCAGGCTCATTTGACGCAGGGCGGCGGCAATCAGTTCTTCCTGCGGCAGGGTAACGGAGCTGTTCAATATAGTGTTTAGAAATTGGAAAGAACGGCTGAATTCCGTTACTTCCTGCGTTGAACATAGATACACGAAACTGTGGATGGGAGTGGGTTGCGGCGGAAGATAATGGAAGACTTTATCATCGGTTCTGTATCCGACCACCAGCGCTTCGAATTCGCTTTTTAAAAGTTTGGCAATCTGGGGGTTGGACTTATAAAGCGCTTCCTCGCTGATTTCGTCTTTTCCTCTTGCCAGCGGTTTCCTGCCGGGGTCGATTCCGCAGGTAGTCGCATTGAATACGATGCCGTAGATTTGAGCATCTCTGTTTTCGGTTTTTACCAGACCGCCCAGGTAGGGGAAGCGATCAAGCTCATAACACTGGGCGGTAAAACCTGACGTAGCAGAGCGGATTACTTCTCCGACTCTCTGCATTTCTTCTGTTTTCACGGAAAATACCTTTTTAATTTATATTCTGGGAAGTTGTATGGTCAGCCATTTGCTTTCTAGCAGAAACCAGGCAATTTCAATGACCACTGCGATAGGAAACCAGATAGGCATATGTTATTCTCCTTTTCCGATGATTAGATAAGATTTTATATATTATATTACTAATGAGGCAGATAATGCCAAGTCTACGTAAAAAATTATAATTATTTATTTCTACCAGTATATTTCGTAATCGGAAACTACGCTTGAAGGCAGGTAATAATAATCTCCCAGTTCGTTCTCCATATCGCTGAGAGTCTGCTCCATTTGAATAAGTTCGGCTTCCCAGGCTTTTATCTGCTTGTATTCTTCCGAACCTATAACAAAGGTTTTCCCTTTGATGGCGTTGTTATATCGAAGTACCTCGTCATTGTACTCGGCAAGCAGTGTTTTATAGTTCTCCCAGTTCTCGATGTAATCCTCGAAAAAGGAATAATCGAGTGATTCGGCTTCATCTACGGCAATGTGCCCGTAGACCTCACCGATAACCAGGTAAGCTACCGTATCCCATTTATCCGGGTCGGGATACGGGTCTGCGTCACTTTCATAAATGTAGCTGTTGCCGTTCCATGTCTTAATCAGTTCACCTGTACAGTCGATAAAAACCAGCCCCATATCGCTTGTTTCAAAGACATTGACGGCGTGTCCGACACTGCCGTCGGCATAATCGATGCTGACCCATCCGGCCTTTATACCGGCTACTTCGGCGTTGTTGTGCAGCCTTTCGGCAAAGTCGCTGCATACGAAGGCTTCGGGGCCGTCTTTTATATACGGCAGGGTATTGGTATCGTCGGTGAGAATGAATATTACCAGTTCGTCGTATGTCGGATTGACGGCGTCATCGTTGTTTATAAGCTGTATGGGTTCGTTATCGCCGCCGACAATGACCGCACCGCTCTCCGAGTATAGATAGCCCTCTTTCGGGAAGAATAAATCACAACCCGTGA
>CAZGVH010000208.1:0-2151 GCA_964528955.1 uncultured Dehalococcoidales bacterium
TTTCATGTTTGGTTATATGAATGGAACAGAACTTGTCCTGCTCCACCATTCTGTCTGAAAGGATGATAGCATCTTCGTAGTTGTAACCGCCCCAGCTCATAAAGGCGCAGATGACATTCTGTCCGAGCGCCAGTTCGCCGTCTTCGGTGGCGGAACTGTCGGCCAATACATCGCCCTTTTCAACCCTTTGGCCGCGGTTTACAACCGGGTGCTGGTTGATGCAGGTGCCCTGATTGGTGCGGATGAATTTCTGCAGCGGATAGACATCCTCCTGTCCCCCGTCGCTCTTTATGACGATTTGCAGGCTGGTAACCGAGATAACCGTACCGGCATTCTTGGCAAAAAGCACCTGGCCGCTGTACCTGGCTACTTCTCTTTCCATGCCGGTAGCCACTATCGGCGATTCGGCGCAGAGCAAGGGTACCGCCTGGCGTTGCATATTCGCTCCCATAAGAGCGCGGTTGGCGTCGTTATGCTCCAGGAAAGGGATTAGGGATGCGGCCACGCTGAAAATCTGCCTGGTAGATACATCCATATAATCGATTTTATCGGGAGGCAGCATCAGGTACCTGTCCTCGTAACGGACTTCGATTCTCTTGTTGACGAAATAGCCGTTGTCGTCAATGATGGTATTCGCCTGGGCGATGTTGTATTTATCTTCCTTGTCAGCCTGCAGGTATTCAATTTCTTTGGATACATACGGCCTGACCGGTATATTCCTGGCTGACAGTTTAGCCAGTTCATCCGCCAGTTTTTTGCTTATTTCGCTTCCCGATTTTACAACGACTTCTTTTTTATCGTTCAGTATGTCTTCACCGGCAAACTTGCCGGCAAGTTCTTTACTGTTATTTGGCAGTTCCCTGACAACCTTGATATACGGCGTTTCGATAAAACCGTAGCGGTTAATGCGTCCGTAGGCAGCCAGGCTGCCGATAAGACCGATATTGGGGCCTTCCGGTGTTTCGATAGGGCAAATCCTGCCGTAATGCGAATAGTGTACGTCGCGCACATCGAAACCGGCTCTGTCGCGTGACAGACCGCCGGGGCCCATAGCCGATAAACGGCGTTTATTGGTCAACTCCGCCAGCGGATTCGTCTGGTCCATAAATTGAGACAACGGCGAGCCGCTGAAAAATTCCCTGATCGCCGATAACACCGGGCGGATATTTACCAGCGCTCCCGGGGTGACCACATCGTTGCTGATGATGCTCATGCGCTCTTTGGCGACTCTCTCCAGCCTGACCAGCCCGACACGGAACTGGTTCTGGATCAATTCGCCGACAGTACGCACCCTTCTGTTTCCCAGGTGGTCGATATCATCGGGGGTCTCATCCGCATTGCTTACCATTATTATATGGCGGATAATCTCTATTAAATCTTCTTTTGTCAACGCCCTGTCGTCGTCGTCAGCTTTCTTGGGAATATTCAATCTCTGGTTCAGCTTGTATCTGCCGACGATACCCAAATCGTAGTGCTGCGGATTAAAAAAGAGGTTGGTGATCAGCTTCCTGGCGTTATCCACATTGGGCGGGTCGCCGGGGCGCAGCTTACGATAGATATCTATCAGAGCATCTTCCTCGTTTTTAACCAGCGGGTCTTTATCGAGTGTGGACTGTATAAAATGCCTGGTCGAAGAATTATCCTCGCGCTCGAACATTTTCAGCAGTTCCGTTTCGCTGCCGAACCCGATTGCACGCAGAATGGTGGTAACGGGTATCTTTCTCTTCCCGTCGACCTTAACCGATATCACGTCGCGGCTGCTGGTATCGAATTCCAGCCAGGCGCCGCGGCTGGGAACGAGATTCGCCTTGCCGAGCTTGCGGCCGGTAGTGGAATCCTCATCTACAGTGAAATAGATACCGGGCGAACGCAACAGCTGGCTGACGATTACCCTCTCGGTACCGCTGGTAATAAATGTACCCTTATCGGTCATCAGGTGTATATCGCCGAAGAAAAGGTCGAACGGTTCTTTTATCTCTCCCGTTCCTTTAGTCAACAAACGTGCTTTTACATATAAAGGCACGGAATAGGTCTGGTCTTTTTGTAAACACTCCTGTTCGGAGTTGCGCGGTTCACGGAATTCGTAGCCTACAAAGCTTAATTCGAGTCTGCTGCCTGTAAAATCCTGTATGGGGGATATTTCATCCAGCA
>CAZGVH010000209.1:0-2118 GCA_964528955.1 uncultured Dehalococcoidales bacterium
CGGTAGGCGCGCGTTTGGTAACTACTTTCAACTGCAGGTCGTCTTCCGCCAGCGAATTCGAGGTTTGTACCAGCATACCGCCTTTTACCCTGCGGTAATCCAGATAACCGACCGGTTTTTTACCATAATCGGGCGGCAATTCGGGAACCAGTATGCGCAGGTTTTTCTTCTGCTTCAAAAATGCCAGGGCGTCGTCGTCATATTCGGGTGCAATGACGATTTCGTAAAAGACTTCCTTCATGGCTTCCGCCATTGCCAGCGTAATCTTGCGGTTGCAGGCAACAATGCCTCCGTAAGCGGAGACCGGGTCGCCGCTGAAAGCCCTTCTGTAAGCCTCTACCAGATTATTATGGCTGGCAAGCCCGCAGGTGTTGGTATGTTTTACGATTCCCACCGTCGGCTCCGAGAAATCGGTTACGGCTCCCCAGGCGGCATCCGCATCAAGTATATTGTTGAATGAAAGCTCTTTGCCCCACAGCACTTTTGCCCAGGTGATACCGGTATCTACTTTCCTGCCGGCAACGTTCTCCGAGTAAAAAGCCGCTTTCTGGTGAGGGTTCTCCCCGTATCTCAGGTCATAGCGTTTCTTCAAGGCGATTGTCATATCCTCGGGGAAAGTGTCAACACCCTGTCTAAGGTACTGCGAGATGGCGGTATCATAGACCGCCACGTGCTGGAAGGCCTTTTGCGCCAGTCTCTGCCTTTCCGCCATATCGACTTCGCCGTTTTTCAATTTTTCGAGTATCACCGGATAGTCCGCCGGGTCGACAATTACAATTACGCTGGGGAAGTTCTTGGCGGCGGCGCGTATCATGGTCGGCCCGCCGATATCGATGTTCTCCAGGGCGGTATCGAGAGTAACTCCCTCCTTTGACACGGTCTGGACAAACGGATAGAGGTTGACCACTACCATGTCAATGGGTTGGATATTGTTATCTTTCAGCTCTTTCATGTGTGATTCGAGGTTGCGTTTTGCCAGAAGTCCCCCGTGCACTGCCGGGTGCAGAGTTTTTACCCTGCCGTCGAGGATTTCGGGGAACCCGGTAATATCGGAAACCCCTTTGACAGGAACCCCTGCTTCGATTAAGGATTTTTTAGTGCCGCCGGTGGAAAAGACTTCGAATCCCAGAGCGGGCAGATCTTTTACAAAATCGGCGACTCCCGTTTTATCGGATACGCTGACAATGGCTCTCATCCAAGTAATACCTCCTGATTTTCGATTTATTCTATGATAACGCGGCCGTTTCCTGCCTGCTTGATTATATCTCCGATAACCCTGGCTCCGGGAACCTGCTCCGTTATTTTTGAAACATTCTCAGGCGAACAGAAAACAACCATTCCGATGCCCATATTAAAAACGTGGTACATCTCCTTGGTATCGACTTCCCCCTTTTCCCGGATAAGACGGAAAATATAGGGAACATCCCATTTGCTGCTGTCGAATCGGGCAGTGACGCCGTCCGGCATGATTCTGGGGACATTACCGGGCAGTCCGCCTCCAGTAATATGCGCCATCCCCTTGATTAAAGGCAGCGAGGATTTTAGCTGTTTGAGATAACAGACATGAGTTTCCAGAAGCGCTTCTCCGACGGTTTTGCCCATTTCGGGGTAGAATTTCCTGACCGCTTCGGGGGTATCTCCGAGGACTTTTCTTGCCAGCGAATAGCCGTTGGTGTGCAATCCGTTGGAAGCCAGTCCGATGGCGATATCTCCCTCGGTAATAGTGGTGCCGTTTATAATCCGGTCTTTTTCGACAACGCCGATAATGCAGGCTGCCAGGTCGTAATCACCAAGGGCATAAAGACCTGGCATTTCGGCGGTCTCTCCGCCGATGAGAGCGCAGTTGTTTTCCTTGCAGGCACTTGACAGACCCTTGACAATGGCATCGACCTTGTCAGGGGATAGTTTGCCCATGGCGACGTAGTCCAGCAGGAATAAAGGCTCGGCACCGCAGGTAAGAATGTCATTGACACAGTGGTTGACAAGGTCTTGACCGACGGTGTCATGTCTGTCCATGGCTTCCGCTATTTTAAGTTTGGTACCGACCCCATCGATACTGGAAACCAGTACCGGCTGTTGATAACCTTTTAATTCGAACATGCCGCCGAAAAGACCCGG
>CAZGVH010000210.1:0-2113 GCA_964528955.1 uncultured Dehalococcoidales bacterium
TAGGCATAATAGGCTAAATCGGTACAGCTTGCTCCGGCAAACCTCAGCGGATTGAATTCAATCGGCACGATATCCTCATCGGTAACCCTGGCTTCGACATGCACGGGAAAATCGGTGATATTCAATTTGCCGTTAATACGTGCCAGGAATTCCGTGAAAGGTTCAAGATAAAGGCTGATTATTTCCGCTGTCGTGTAATATATCCTGTCCTGAACATCGCTTTCCGATGTAAACCTGTGTCTAAGAATGTTTAAAATTACAGGTGTTCCGTTAGTATCGAAATAGGCGTCGATGGCGAATTCTTCACCTTTAATATATTGTTCAAGAAGAAATTTGGCGCCGACGACGCTTTCGGGGAATAAATCCATTCGCTTTTTTGTTATCGAGAAAAGGTCTGCCAGGGCGTTATTAAAGTCATTTTCGTTAAACAAGGCATATACCCCCATACTGTGAAAACCGACAGAGGGCTTTAGAATAACCGGGTAGCGAATAGCCGTATAATCAAGATTATTTAGCTGTTGGAAAGTGACTTCCTTGAAATAAAAATCCGGATATAAATCGGATATCAATGCCCTGAACCTGGCTTTATCCTTGCACCTTCCTATTTTTTCTACAAGTCTGCTACCGGGAAGGTTTTTATATATCCAGTCGAAGCTGTGTTCCGAAACGGTATATACACGTTCCCCCTTGTTGTACCTATCAACTGCTTCTTCGGTGCCGATATAATTCAGGGCGAATCCCCTGTTATTTTTTACGGCGTAATCGTTTTTAAGCACCGGAATATTGTTTTTAGATAAATATTCCAATAGATAGTCGGATACGTACGGTTCTTCTAAAATTATCATAAAATTGAACTCCGGATAAATATTTTTATTTTTAAGTTATGTCGACCGGCAGAAAATAAATAAAGAATAATTCTAACATAGTATTTTATATTTCGAAAATATTGAGAGGTATCAAATCAATGGGTCGAAGTATCAGGTTGTATTTGTAAAATATTTATATGTTTTTATAAAATTTATACATTTTTTCTTGACCTTCCATACCTGTAAGGGTATATAATACTTTAATTTGTGCAAATATACAGGGAAGTCATTTTTTTGCGCATATTATTAATAAATCCTAAGGTATCGTGATACCGGTCAGTTGTATGCTGATTATTAATCATTACAACAGGGACTAATCTCGTATTGTTCCTTTTATATACCATAAAAACAGATAAGGAGAGAATACTGCATGAGCGGTGATACGATACAGATATTGATTACCATGCTTGTTTACCTTGCACTGGTGATCGGGATCGGATTCTATTTTTCAAGACGCTCCAATGAAAACAGCGAAAATTATTTCATTGGCGGCAGGACGCTGGGGCCCTGGGTTACGGCAATGAGCGCCGAAGCCTCCGATATGAGCGGCTGGCTTATGATGGGCTTGCCGGGTGTGGCATACTGGTTCGGATTGAGCGATGCCATCTGGACGGTCATAGGCCTTGCTATCGGTACATACTTGAACTGGCTGCTGGTTGCCAAGCGTCTTCGACGTTACTCTGTTATTGCGGGAAATTCAATAACCATACCGCAATTTTTAAGCAACAGGTACAAGGAAGATAAAAAGGTTATTCTCAGTATTGCAGCAATATTTATCCTGGTATTTTTCTCGGTTTATGCTGCCAGTTGTTTTGTAACTTTCGGCAAGCTGTTCAGTACTATATTCGATGTCAGTTATCAGCCGGTTATGATTTTCGGCGCCTGCGTAGTAATTTTGTATACCCTGGTTGGCGGCTTTCTGGCGGAGAGTGTGTCCGACTTTATCCAGGGAATAGTAATGATTGTTGCTTTAACAGCTATTACCATTGCCGGAGTAGCGGCTGCAGGTGGTATTCCGGCAATTATCGAAAATGTTAAAAATATTCCCGGATTTTTTGATTTCTTTGGCATAGCCAATCCGGCTACCGTTGACGGTGTACAACAGGTTTCATCGACAGGCCAGGCTTTATTCAACAATGCCGGTACATACGGATTTTTAACTATTATTTCGACAATGTCATGGGGTCTCGGTTATTTCGGTATGCCCCAGGTACTGTTAAGATTTATGGCGATAAAAAAGCCGGTCG
>CAZGVH010000211.1:0-2102 GCA_964528955.1 uncultured Dehalococcoidales bacterium
AGCATTATTTCCCTCCGTTATTGAACAGGTCTATTTCCTTTTTTAAGAAACCGTAAAACATAATGCTGGTTAATTGTTTTACCATTTCGATTTTGTCTGTAAACCCGAATAATACATCCTGCTTGGCACGAAATCCTGCCATCAGAACTTCAAGGTAAGTGGTGAGAGCTTCTTCGCTTAATGAGGCATCGACATAGCCTTCTTTCTTGCCGTCGGATAACATTCTTTTCCACAAGGGACGAATTTCATTTTCATAAACGTCATCGATTAAGGGGCTGATGGATTCATCCTGGCTGATGATTTTATCGAGAATTTCGCTATTCAATTTAGCTGTCAAATCCAGTTTTCCGCTCATAATTCCCATTATCTTCTGCGGAAAGGGAATATTTGAGTATATGATATTGCGGTTGCGTTCGATATTGTCTTTCATTAATACTTTTATTACTTCATAAACCAGATTTTCGCGGGTGCTGAAATTGTTATAGATAGTGGTAGGGGAGACCTTCGCCTGTTTGGCGATAGCTTCGATGCTGACCTTTTTAACGTTGTGCGTGTTGTGAAAAAGCGCCAGCGCCGCCTCTAGTATTTTCTGCTTTTTATCCTGACTATCGTTACTTTTCATTGTAGTAATAGAGTATAATACTACAATACTACAGTTGTCAATAGTTTATCCGGAATTTTTTTTACAAGTTTGCGCATTAGACGGCATTTTTGCTAAACTAGTATTTATGCGGGCCGTTAGCTCAGTTGGTAGAGCACCTGACTTTTAATCAGGGTGTCACAGGTTCGAGACCTGTACGGCCTACTTGATTAAAAAGTTTTAAAGCTAATTTAAAGCTGGACAGAACCACCCTAAAAACCGGGTGGTTTTTTATTTTAGCAAATAATGACCCCCTGATTCGTCTATGAATTTTTATCGGTATTACCCTCTTACTTGCCCACTGGACAATGTACAGGAAAGGCAGGCAAGTATATGCTCAAAACTAAGAGTAGGAATCTAAACTGGAGTGATATCGATATGGATGAAGTAACGCTTAATAACCTTATAATCCACTTCGCTCAATCCAATAAGGCGGAGGGAAAGTCACCGAAGACTGTAGCCTGGTATAGTGATATGCTCGGATGCTATACCAAATTTCTCGAAGTTAATAACATCAATGCAATTCTTGCGGAGTTTAATGTTAACAATGTCAGACAGTTTATCATCCATGAACAGGAACGGCAAGTATCTCCATTTACAGTACAATGCAAAGTCAGAGCCGTTAAAGCGTTCAGTTCATGGCTTTTACGAGAAGAGTATACGAAGGACAATGTATTAGCTAAAATAAAGTTACCAAAAGCCCCAAACAAGTTGATAGAACCGTTGACACAATCGGAGATTGGAGAGTTGTTGGATACACAAAATCCACTTACATCTACTGGATCTCGTAATATAGCCATGTTGACATTGTTATTGGATACTGGACTGAGAGAGGGTGAGTTATCCAATTTGAAGAAGGAAGATACTCATATCGAGGAAGGATTTCTTAAAGTGATGGGTAAAGGATCTAAAGAACGGATAATACCATTTGGTGCAACGACTCAGAAAGTACTGTGGCGGTACAGCATACATTTCCGGCCTGAACCTGAAAATGAATACAATGATTATTTCTTTCTCACACTGGATGGTCGTCAATTAATCCCTGAAGCGGTAAAACAGTTAATAAAGAGGTGGGGAAAGAGAGCTGGAGTACCAAGATTACATCCTCATTTATGTAGACATACTTTTGCTACAAACTTTCTTCTTCATAAATGTGGAGATGTTTTTCGGCTACAGCAACTACTTGGGCATACTTCCCTAGAAATGGTGCGGCGGTATGTTCACTATGCTTCTACTCAGGATATGATTATGGGGCATGTTTTATCACCAATGGACAAAATGAATATAAAGGGGATAAAAGGTTATAAGATAGATAAAATCTTGAGAAAAAAGGATTCTATTTCGGGATACAAAGAACAAGGTATGAAATACGATGAAGCCCTATCTCAATCCGGAAGAAATACTGAATATGGAAGAAGAAGAAATCAGCAGCAATGGTAATACTAGTACTGGAATATGTGGG
>CAZGVH010000212.1:0-2067 GCA_964528955.1 uncultured Dehalococcoidales bacterium
TCAAAATATGTCCGTTGCAGAAGACCTGTTACACTGGAATTGCAAAAGAAAGTAGGCAGCAGGAACTTTGCTCTGATGGTAGAACACAGAATCAAGCAGCTGCCGAAGGCACAAAAGGAAAAACTGATACGCGATGACAGTCGTATCGACGATATAATTTCTTCATATCTGGATAAAGACAAGTAATTTAATATCGGGATCATGACAGGTTAAAAAACATAGCGGTTTTTGTTATTGTAAAAACCATCTTAAATCCCTCTCATTTTCCCTTTGCAAAGGGAAAATGACTATCATGTTTTGCCCTTTTTATTTACTGCTTACGATCAAAAAAGAACGTATTCTTCCACTTTGGAAAAGGGGAATCAAAGGGGATTTGATTCGAATTTAATCAAGCAGAGGCAATAAGGTTTTATGACTAACCTTTTTTCAAGACATTGGTGCGCATACTTTTCCAGCTTGCGCTCTCATGCTGCCAGATGGGTTGTTTACATTTGGAACAAAAGATTTGTAGAGTGTTATCGACTTTCTTTTCTTCGCCGTTGACCAGCTTTTTGCAGTTGCCACACCAGGTTTTCTTTACGCATAATTTCATTGTTCACCACTCTCATTTAATACTTATTTTAATTTTTCTAGCCGGATTTATCCCTTTAACGCCTCAGGCTATATAATCAAAGCCTAGCGTGACGGCGGATATAATTCGCTGATTAACCTGTCCTGCTCTTTTACATCGGCGACAGTACTGCGAATGCGCGCTTTTTCCCTGCGGATATGTTTTCGGGTTGAATTGGAAAAGTTTTTGTTTACCATATATTTTTTATCTATTTACTCCTCTATATATGCCAGTATACTCCTTTTCTAACTTAAATATATTTATATAATTTATTTTTCAAGCGTAAGAAGACGGTATAGAGAACATTTATTTTGAGTGATTTAGGAGGCAGGTAACTTTAATGTAAATGATTTGTTAATTTTATATATTGACAACCCGATATTTCGGGATTAAACTCAATTTATAGCCTATGTGAATAATTTAAAGTAAAGACAACAGTCAGGAGGTAAAAGTCATGTCGCATTTTAAATCGAAGACGACCTTTAACCTGCTCAGTTTTCTTGTCATGCTTTCTTTAACCATACTCCCGATAGCCGGATGTTCCTCGCAAAATACCATTCCCCCTGAAATAGACCAATATAGTACCGAATGGCCGTTATCAAACATGGACTACGCTAACACCAGGGCAACAGAGAATTCAAGCATAAGCTCACAAAATGTTGCGGAATTGGGAATAGCCTGGACTTACGATATTCCCGGTGTCGGCGAATGGGGCGCTTCGGCGACCAATCCGCTTGTTCTGGACGATATGGTTTATTTACAGGACTTGAAGAGCAATGTATATGCATTTGAGCTGGAAACGGGTAATTTGAAATGGAAAAAAGAATACGATTTAAATAACTTCGGGCCGAACGGACCGGCTGTTGGGTGGGATAAGATATTCGTTATAAAAGGCCGTTACGATATTGCAGCTCTGGATTTGCAAACCGGCAATGAAATTTGGACGACAAATTTATCTGATATACCGTCTACCGGAATAGATATCCAGTTAACTGCCTATAATAACCTGGTCTATTCCTCTACCGTTCCGGGTTCTTCCAATGCCGACTTTTACAGCGGCGGAGGTGTAGGTATAATATACGCCCTCGACCAGCAAACAGGCGATATCAAATGGCAGTTCAACACCATCGATTCGGCGGATATCTGGGGTAATCCCGAGGTAAACAGCGGCGGCGGATCATGGTTTCCGCCGGCCATCGACGTTAATACCGGAATAATGTACTGGGGCACAGGCAATCCCGCCCCCTGGCCGGGCACCGTAGAGTTCCCTAACGGTTCCAGCCGCCCCGGCGACAACCTTTATACTAACACTATGCTGGCGCTGGATTCCGCTACCGGTGAGTTGTTATGGTACAACCAGGTATTGCCTCACGATCTATTTGACCTCGACTTGCAGGCATCCCCGATACTTGCTTCAACAACTATAAACGGTAAAGATACGGAAATAGTCATCGGCT
>CAZGVH010000213.1:0-2067 GCA_964528955.1 uncultured Dehalococcoidales bacterium
TATCCGCCTGCCCCAGGCTGTAGCCGCCGAAGGCGCGCACGATAAAAAGCACCTGCTCCTGGTAGACGATAACGCCGTAGGTTTCCTCTAAAAATTCCTGCAGGGCAGGGTGCGGATAGGTGATTGGTTCGATACCGTACTTGGAACGGATAAACTTGGGTATCTGTTCCATCGGGCCCGGGCGGTAGAGAGCTACCATAGCGGCGATATCCGAAAAAACGGTCGGTTTCAGCTCTTTTATATAGCGGCGCATGCCGCTGCCTTCCAGCTGGAAGACGCCGACGGTTTCACCGGCTGCCAGAAGCTCGAAGGTCTGCGTATCATCCAGGGGAATATCGTGGCGGTCGATATCGATGCCTTTATTTTGCTTGATGATTTGCTGGGTCCTTCCCAGCGTCGTCAGGTTGGAAAGACCCAAAAAGTCCATTTTCAAGAGCCCGATTTTGGCGATATCGTCCATCGGGTACTGGGTCATTACCAGCCCGGCTTCCGTTTCCCGGCTCACCTTTTGCAAGGGAATATGATTGGTGAGCGGGTCTTTCGAGATGACCACACCGGCAGCATGTGTGCTGGCGTGGCGCGCCACTCCCTCGACGCCCTTGGCATAATCCACCAGGTTCTTGACGTTGGCTTCCGTATCGTAAATCGTTTTAAACTCGCCGTTTTCTTCCAGCGCCTTATCGATAGTCATGCCGACCGCAAAGGGCACCATTTTAGCCACACGGTCGACATCGCTGTACGGCATGCCCAGGGCGCGCCCGGCATCGCGGATGGCGGCTTTGGCTCCCAGCGTACCGAAGGTGATAATCTGGGCGACATGGTCCTGCCCGTATTTGTGCGAAACATAGCTGATGACCTCTTCACGGCGCTTGTCCTCGAAGTCCATATCGATATCAGGCATCTCGCGCCGCTCGATGTTCAAAAATCTCTCGAACACCAGCTTATGAGGTATGGGGTCGATATCGTTGATCTCCAGACATCGCAATACGATGCTGGAGGCAGCGCTGCCCCTGACGTTAACCAGGATGCCGTTTTCGCGGGCGTATTTAACAATGTCCCAGACTACCAGGAAGTAACGGGCAAACTCGGTTTTATCGATAACATCGAGTTCGTATTTCAGTCGTTCCTCTATTTCGGGTCCGGGGTCGGGGTAGAATTTGGACAAACCGTTGCGGCAGAGAGTTTCGACATATTGAAAGGGGGTCATACCCTCGGGAATTTCGATTTCCGGCAGGTGCAGCCGCCCGAATTCCAGTTCGAGATTGCACATAGCGGCGATTTTAGCGGTGTTTTCGATTGCTTGCGGGACATCCTTGAACATATCGGTCATTTCTTCCGGGCTTTTCAGAAAGAAGCCGTCATCCGCCATCTTCTTTCTTTTCTCGTCGAGAATAGTGGTGTTGGTGCCGATGCATGTCAGCAAATCCTGGAACTTGGCCTCTTCCTTCAGAATGTAATGAACATCGTTGGTGGCGACCAGCGGGATATTCAGTTCACCGCTCATCTTGATAAGTTCCTGGTTGACCGGCTCCAGTTCTGGAATAGGATGCCGCTGGATTTCCAGGTAAAAGTTATCTTCACCGAAGGTTTGTTTGTACCACAAGGCCGCTTCCCTGGCATCGTTCAGGCGGCCGTTCAAAATCAACCGGGGAATCTCTCCGGCAAGACAGGCGGTAAGCGCTATCAGTCCTTCGTGGTGCTTTTCGAGGATTTCCTTGTCCATCCGCGGGCGGTAGTAGAATCCTTCCAGGTTGGCCTTGGTAATAAGCTGAAGCAGGTTCTGGTAGCCTTTGTTGTTCTTGGCCAGCAACACCAGGTGATAACTCTGTTTATCCGCTGTAGTATGGCTTAAACGGCTGCTGGAAGCGATATAGGCTTCACAGCCGATTATAGGCTTGATACCGGCATCCCTGGCTGCTTTGTAAAACTGGATGGCGCCGTACAGAACGCCGTGGTCGGTCAAAGCCAGCGCATCCATCCCCAGTTCTTTGGCGCGTTTGACCAGCTCGGGAATGTGGCACATGGCGTCAAGCAGGCTGTATTCGCTATGAACGTGCAGATGGGTAA
>CAZGVH010000214.1:0-2065 GCA_964528955.1 uncultured Dehalococcoidales bacterium
CCTCCTGAATGCAAATCAGGCGTTCTCCCAACTGAACTACGGGCCCATATTGAGGCTTGTCGATAACATATTATTATAGCAATGAAAGAGGTTTTTTAGCAATTTGAGAGTGAGCACATCTCCGCTTCTATTCAGCCAATAGCCTTTTTATATCCAGCAGGGCGTCGATACCGGCAAATTCACCTTCGAGTATGCACTGCTCGACTTTCTTGAAATCGGTAAAACTGATACCGGAAAGGCGCGGTTCGATTACGATATCGGCACGCCTGAGGCTGGCGTCGGCAGCCTTTGAATTCACGATGCTCATGTAGTTCATCATAATGGTATACATGTTGGGCTCTTTTTCTACCTGCTGTTTGTAGGGCGTGACCTCATCTATATAAAGGCGTTTTCTGGAATTGTTGATGCGCGGAGTGACATTGACACCGATAGTGATGTCCGGCCCCATATCCTTTATTACGTCCACGGGCACCTGGTCCATCAGTCCGCCATCTACTAAAAATCTGCCCTTGTTTTTCACTGCGGCAAAGATAATAGGCACCGAGATACTGGCTCTGACGGCATCCAGTACCGGCCCGCTGTTAATGATTATCTCCTCGCCGGTCATTATATCCGTAGTGGTGCAGGCAAAAGGTATATCGAGGTCTGAAAATTCTACATCTCCGATTACCGATTTCAAAAGTTCCGTTATCTTTTTCCCGGCAAGAAAACCCGTTTTAGGGAGAGATATGTCCACCAGTTGAAATCTTTTAAATCCGTCCATTTCCAGCACCATTTTTTTAATTTGGGCGGCGCTTATTCCCTGGGCATAAAGCGCTCCGACGACGGCGCCGGCACTGGTTCCGGCAATCATATCTACTTGGATGTGTTCCTTGTCTAAAATTTCGAGAACCCCGATGTGAGCAAATCCTCTGGCGGCTCCTCCGCCCAGTGCAATACCGATTTTTTTCTTATTCATATATCACCTCATGTTTTTACCAGAGGTCTTCGATATCTTTTTTAGCCTGCTCGGGATTGTTGGCCGTGTCCGAAAAGCTCTTGTACGATTCTGCGCTTCCGTATTCGCGCGGCTGGAAGGCGACCGGCATGGGAACGGCATGCCCGAAGATTAAAGCCTGCTGCTTGGCAGAAAGCTTTGCCAGTACCGATTTCAACTCGTTTTTTCCGGAAACTCCCGACAAAACGCTGTCCATATCGCGCTCGTTATCCAACAGACAGCTGATCTTGGTACCCATCTGCGACATGATTTCTTCATCTATACCGCTGGGGCGCTGGTCGATAACCAGCAGGGTAACGTTATATTTTCGCATCTCGCGGGCAATCGTCCCGAAAATGGTTTTTTCGGCAATATCGTGGTTGAGAAACTTGTGAGCTTCCTCGATGGTGATTACCAGGGGAACCGGTGCTTCGCCGGAGCCGCTCATGGCCTTTTCGGTCTTATCGCGGTACTGCGAATAGATACGCCGTGTCAGCAGGTTGGCGACCAGTATGTAGGCGGTAATATCGGTATAGCGTCCGAACTCCAGAACGACATTTATTCCGCGGTTAAGATAATCTATAACGCGGTGTACGGCATTCTGTTCCGTTTTTTGTTGTATAAACGGCAGTCTCTTGATAGTATTCAAGCCTCTTTGCAGGTTCTGGAAGGTGCTTTCGTGTATGTTCAGGCGGTTTAAAAGCTCCTTGGTCTCCTCCGAGTCGTCGAGTTCCGATGTGCGGATAAACCACTCGTTTCCGAACTTGCGGCGCATCTGGTAGATGGCTTCCACTGCCGGGTCGGTCAGGTTGAGCGTCTGCCGCAAAAGCGACATATCTTCCGGTTCGATCTCGTTATAGCCGATTTTCACCACGAAATCGGTGCTGACGCCGCGATTGCGGGAATTCTCTTCATCTAAAGTGAAAACAGCCACCTTGGATGGGAATAACTGTTTTAAGGCCTTGACGCTGCGTCCCTTTTCGCTGGTGCCCGCCCAGCCGTATTCACTGTGCATATCGAAAACTAAATTTACACAGGCGCTTTTTTGCAGCATTCCGATAAGCAGCATTCTTGTCAGGAAGGTCTTGC
>CAZGVH010000215.1:0-2039 GCA_964528955.1 uncultured Dehalococcoidales bacterium
CATATTTTTTATGACGGCGCGGTCATCAGCGACCCCTCGAAAAACGATGTTATTTATATGAAGACTATCGACGAAGCAGTGGTGAGAAGAGCGGTAGAGTTTGCCCGCTTAAATAATATTTATCTTGAGCTGTATACTACCGAAAAGTTTTATGCCGAGCGGACCAACTGGTCTGATATAGTGCACCGCAACTACTTCGGGGTCGACCCCGTCATCGACGACCTCGATAAAGTATGCGAATGCTATAAAATTGTTAAGGCAGAGCTGATTTCACGCAGCAAAGAGGAAGACGAGCAGGTGCTGATGTTTAAAAAGGAGTTCGATGGTATTCTGCGTTTTTCACCGGCTCACTCACCGGCGCATCCGAATATCGAATTTATGAACATAGTAGACCCCGGGGTATCCAAGGGAACCGCACTGCGTTTTTTAATAGAACATTCCGGGTTTGATAAGGATGAGGTGCTGGCGATAGGGGACGGACTAAACGATGTGCCGCTTTTCGAAGCTGCCGGAACAAGAGTAGCGATGGGAAACGCTCATGAACAACTTAAGCCCCTGGCAGATGACATAACGCTTGACGTAGAGAACGGCGGAGTAGCGGCGGCTGTCGAAAAATACTTGATCTCCGGCAGGTGACTAATTGCTGGAATAGTAGCGTTTCTTCAATGCTTCGATATCCAGCCTGCGAAGGCGTAAGGAATTTTTGTCTGCTCTTTCGCCGTCGATAAGTTCCATTTTCTTGTATTGGGCTGCCAGTATGGTATTATCGATGCTTGCCATGCATTGGCGGCATTTATGGGCGATATAGAGCGCATTATTGTCGGTAGAAAATCTTTGCATGGTATTATAACGCTGTCTCATAGCATCGACGCTGTTTCTGCGCTGCAGCATCTTGGCTTCAATGCAACCTTTGTCGACGGTTTCCCTCGATTTAATAAAATCCTCGGCTTTGGCGCGGAAGTAGTTTTCATCATTGGAACCGAACATCTCTATCCCTCCGTTGCCGTCTAATATTTTCGACTAAATTAGTTATAACAGGATTATATTTAATTACATCTAATTTAGTATTTAATAATCATATTGTCAAGAGGTTTGCATCGAATTATAGAAAAATATTTATGTGGAAGCCCGTAAAGGGAAGCTGTCAGGCAGGCGATATGCCTTTAAGAGGCTCTTTGCGGTAGCGTTTGACGAGCGTTTCCGCATCTATATCACTGAACCTTAATTCCAGTTTAGGCGTTTTTGTTTTTGCGCTTTCGTTTTGCCGCTTTTCGAGATCCCTGTGTTGTTGCAGCAGTTTCATATTGACGTTGCATTTGATGACTTCGATGTTGTCTTCACCGGTTTCCGTCTTTAAATGTCGATATTTCTTTGAAAGCGCCTCGATATTTACTTTATGCGGAACCGTTTCAGGCGCTATCCGGTTATTAAGGCGTTCTTTTAGCGCCGTTGCCGTTTGTGCCTTAATGCGGGTTATGCGTTCGGAATCCGGTTTAATACCCTTGTCCTGTACCGGATGAATAACCTCGGGTTTGGTATAAAAAGTGCCTTGAGATTCCATAGCGGTACGATTGTATTGAAAACGCGCCGATATCCGGTGCCTTCTGCCCCTGTCATAAGAATAATAATTCAACTTGTCGATATTGCAGCAATTCTTGTTGATTTCGGCGCTATAAATGAAATCTTCGGGCAACTTGCCGGTTTTCTTCCGGCGAAGCAATTTAAGACGCGCTTTTTCCAGTGAATTGGACATATACTGGGCGGTTGCTAACAGGCCGACTCCAAGCACGGTGGTAACCGGTTCCGGTAAGGCTAACATTACGATACCGGTTTGCCTTAAAAGGTTGATACTGGTTCTGGTGTTCATCTTAAAATAAATAACTCTCCCATTAACTGGCAGAGCGGAAAATTTCTAATATTATCGTGTATTTTCGACGTTCTATTGTATCTACTTTAATATTAGTGCTCCGGGGTTGTCAAGTGGCTTTTTAATAATTCCGGGGAAAAATCTTTGGGATAAACTGAAGAGATATGTGTAA
>CAZGVH010000216.1:0-2036 GCA_964528955.1 uncultured Dehalococcoidales bacterium
GCAATATCCTTCGATTCAAGCTGTCCCAGGATATAATCCAGCTTGTCGATTTTATTATGTTCGTAATAACTGGTCAGGGGCGTTTTTATCTCGTATTTATCCAGAAGTATCCTGGTTTTACGCGTGTCTTCAGCGGCAATAAGATTAACTTCACGCAAAACCCTGATAGCTCGAGGGGAAATATCTTCAAGATTCCCTATCGGAGTCGCCACAATATACAGGCTTGGCATTTATATTTCTATCTTCCTTATTTTCCATATTATAACTTAATCGCTTTTTCGAGTCTACAAAACGCTATGCAGACCGCTTATTAATTATGTTATAATAACCAATTATATTTAAAAAACCGTCTTTTTTATTTTCTTTTACCCATTTAAACTGTTGTCGTATATTTTCATTAAGGAGGAAAAGGAATGAGCACACCTCAATACAAAGAATTGCGCCGTGCTTACGGTTTCGATGAAGTCGCCATAGTCCCCGGAGACGTATCGATAAACCCAGACCAGACCAATATAGATTTTAAAATCGGTGACATTAATTTCGGTATTCCGGTGATAGCTTCGGCCATGGACGGAGTAACGGACACCAAAACAGCCGTAATTATGAGCAAATTCGGCGGACTGTCGGTTTTAAATCTCGAGGGTATCCAGACAAGGTACGAACGACCGGATGAAGTCCTCGAAGAAATTGCCCAGGCTCCCAACGACCAGATTACTGCCCTGATGCAGAAAATATACTCCCAACCGATGAGAGACGACCTGGTCGCCGAACGTATAAAGGCAATTAAGAAAGAAGGCGCCGTTTGCGCCGTTTCGGTTACCCCGGCGAATACAAAGAGGCTGGTACCAACAATAGTAGAAGCCGGAGCTGATATACTGGTAGTTGCTTCTACGGTAACCACCGCCCGCCACATTTCAAAGAGTTACAAGGGATTGAGTTTCGTAGAGTTATGTAATACTACACCTATCCCGATAGTCGTCGGCAACTGCGTCAGCTATAGCGCTTGCCTGGAACTGATGAGAACCGGCGTTGCCGCCATACTGGTCGGAGTCGGACCCGGCGCCGCCTGCACCTCCCGCGAGGTACTCGGCATCGGCGTACCGCAAATCACGGCGACTATGGATTGCGCCGCAGCCAGAGATGATTACCAGAAAGAATCAGGTAAATATATTCCCATTGTAACCGACGGCGGTTTCCGCAAGGGTGGAGATGTCTGCAAAGCATTTGTAGCCGGAGCCGATGCGGTTATGCTTGGTTCCATCCTGGCACAGGCTAAAGAATCACCGGGCAGGGGTTATCACTGGGGAATGGCCAATCCGCATGCCTCCCTTCCGAGAGGCACCAGGATTAAAGTTGGCGTTAACAGCTCTTATGAACAGATTCTTTTCGGACCGTCTTCGATTACCAACGGCAGCCAGAATCTGGTCGGCGCTCTGCGTACGACCATGGGCGTCTGCGGCGCATCGACTATCCAGGAATTACAGCAGGCCGAAATGGTAATCGCGCCGGCAATCACCAGCGAAGGCAAGTTTTACCAGTTGAGCGGCCTCGCTTCCAAGTAATCCGATAGCATTCAGTCAAATATAAAAGCCCCCGTAATTTACAGGGGCTTTCTTTTTATTATTAGCCTTCCCCCGGGGGAAGGTGTCAGACCGTTTTACCGGGATGACGGATGAGGATCGATATTCTGTCTGATGCTGTAGATTTCTTTGTGCTGCTTCTCCCTACCCCCCGGATTCTTCGGTCCCGACGGGTCGGGACCGAAGAATGACAGTTTAGTCGTTAACCCCGTAGGAACGGGTTGCCCGTCCGCTAAATACGAAAACATAAATGTAGGGACGACCAATGGTCGTCCCTACATTTTTTATTTGTCATGCTGGAGTTCGTGATGAATGAACGAAGCATCCGGGGTGGGGGGATAAAAATCCGTTCGCCCTGAGCTTGTCGAAGGGTCAAACGGATTTTAAATATAATCAATTTAAATCGACGCCGTTATGGTTCGACAGGCTCATCCCGCGTTACACTGGGACAAGACC
>CAZGVH010000217.1:0-2027 GCA_964528955.1 uncultured Dehalococcoidales bacterium
TCGTTATCGACACAAAAAGTATTTGAAATCTCCTCTTCGAGTAGTACAATGTTCCCGAATATTAATAAATGTCCACTTTTACCGTTCTCATGCATTCTTATATATAGAGGGATAGAGGGTAAAAGGAAACAGGTCTTGAACAGTGTACAGATTATGATACAGACTATAGAGCAGGTTCGTGATGGGAATGGCGATGCTTTTGCCGAAATCGTCGAATGCTACCAGTCGGCTATCGTCAGATACCTGTACCGGATGACGGGAGACTATGAAACGGCTAAAGACCTGGCTCAGGACACCTTCGTCAGTGCCTATAAAAACATCCCTAAAAGCGATACCGAATTGTCGTTCAAGGCATGGCTTTACCGGATAGCCACAAATAATGCGCTGCAGCATATCCGGCGAAAAAAGATGATATCCTTCATCACTTTTTCCAGTTTGCCGGAAAACGATGAAAGACTGAGCGTGTCCCCGGAGAATGAAATGGAAAACCTGCATATAAAGCAGACACTGGCGCAGATTCCGTATGATCAGCGGATTTGCCTGGTGCTCCATTTTGTCGAAGGGTTCAAGCTCAGGGAGATTGCCGAAATCCTCGGTATTAAAAAAGATGCTGTCAGCAAAAGGATTCAAAGGGGCAGCAAAAAGTTTCAGAGCCTTTATTAGGAGGTAATTAAATATGAGTTGTGAAAAATATGAAAATATGATTCCTGATTATATCAGCGATGAACTTCCACAGGCAGAGAAAGAGATTTTGGATGAACATTTTAAGGTTTGTGCCGCCTGCAGGGCAATGCTGGCTGATTATAAGAATACAGGGCAGCAAATTGCCGTTCTAAGCAGGATGGAGCAGGTAGCGGATTTGAAGCCCGATATAATGTCCAAGATTAGCGGCAAGAAAAGTAAAAAAGTAATATTCAACTGGCTGAAGCCGGCAGTATCGATGCTTTCGATTGCCGGCGTACTGGCGTTGCTATTCACTATCCTGCCGATTGGCGGTAACGGGGAAACCAAAACATTGCTTGCCAGGGTGCAGGAGGCGAGCGAACAAATAGAGACATACAGTATTGAAGGTTACAGTATCCACAACGGAAGGTTGGGAATTGATGAACCAGTAAGTGAATATACTTATACCTTTGATTACATGTCACCTGACCTGGCGTATTTGAAATACAGCGTTATATCGGAGGTCTGGACGAAAGCGGGATTCAGTAGTGTGGATCATGGTTATGAAGCCTATTTTATCGGCGACTACCAGTACTACAGTTTTAAAGGTGACGGTTGGACGCGATGGAACGTAACCAGTATGTATAATAGTTTAGCTGGCAGGGTTCCTTGTAACCAGGATGTTGCTTTCGCCTGGCTGGCACACCTGGATGAAATGGAACAACTCGATGACGAAGTGATCAGCGGAGTCCTGTGTATGCACTATAGCGGAATCTCCAAATCTGTCGGTTCACTAATTGAAATCTGGATTGGGAAAGACGACTATTTGATACGCCAGATCAGTCAGACACTCCACCAGACCATGCGGTTTATTAACGGGGTGAAAGAAGAAATTGACGAATATAATACAAGTGTAGAGAGGTACTACAATTTCAATGAGGATATCAGTATCGAACTCCCGTTGGATGAGTCGGGGAATTTACCTGACGGATGGAGCCATGATCTCCTGGTAAAAGATGAACCCGGGGACCCCGGAGTGCCGCTGGATGAAGCCCTGGCGGGCATTACAGGTGACGAGGACTGGAGCAACCCCTCGGTTGTTGAAAGTGTTTTTAATATGTGGGCATCCTGCGCGGAAAGCATGAGTTTTTTCAATGCCCTGCCAGAAGAAGGTCAACTGGCTCTTCGCGAATATATCAGCAACATTCTCTTTACTATGTCAATTTACAATTTCAATGGACCACGTTACACATACGGCGTGTTCTACTTTGACGTAAATGGCATTAAAGCCGAAGTCGATCTTAGTGCCGTGAGGGGGAGCGATGTCTGGGTGGAAGACCCGGATAGTATAGTAAATATCTGGG
>CAZGVH010000218.1:0-2027 GCA_964528955.1 uncultured Dehalococcoidales bacterium
CCAGTACCGGCTGTTGATAACCTTTTAATTCGAACATGCCGCCGAAAAGACCCGGGCCCGCCAGTACTTCCGGTCTTGCCGTCTTTTTAGCATGCTGTTTTATTACTGATTTAATGTTGTCAGCGGTATTTATGCTGACACCTGCGGAATCATAAGTGTACTTTATTTGATTTGCCTCCTGAATATATTTTATTAAATATTTTTATCGGCCGGATGGGAGTGTTCGATAAATAGCTATTGCGGTGAAAATATCAGTTACCCCTCGACTGCGGAAAAAAACAATATTTCGGGCAGCATGCTACCGTAAAGTATAAAATAGAGTTGCTGCTCAGTATATTATTCCTTTAAGTATAATACCTCCTGCCGGTTATGATTCCGGTCGACTCAGCAGGATTCTATCATATCATCAGAAAGCGGTTGTTGCAATCGGTCGAGGATATCGGTGGAGGATATATCAGGAAGCATGTTCCTGCTGTTATTTCTTTAAAAGTACGCGTTTTCTGGGACAGGTCGATTCCAGTGCCAGCTTGTCCATCGAGAGTTGTACCGGCATCGGATATTCCCCGGTGAAACAGGCCAAACAAAAATCTTCTTTCGGCAAATCCACAGCTTTTATCAGTCCTTCCAGACTCAGGTAACCCAGCGAATCGGCGCCGATGTAATCACGTATTTCGGGGATAGTTTTCTGCGCGGCTATCAACTCCCAGCGGTTGGCCATATCAACACCGAGAAAACAGGGGTAGCAAATGGGAGGGGCGCAAATACGCATGTGCACTTCCTTGGCTCCGCTCTTGCGTAAAAGCTTGATAACCTGGGGAGTGGTCGTACCCCTGACGATACTGTCGTCTACCAGCACTATACGCTTTCCTTCAAGAATCTCCTGAAGCGGATTAAACTTTACTTTCACTCCGAGTTCACGGATTCTCTGGTCGGGAGCAATAAAGGTGCGTCCCATGTAACGGTTTTTAATAAGTCCTTCCGCTACCGGTATCCCTGATTTGGCAGCATATCCGAAACCAGCTGCGGTGGCGGAATCGGGGACCCCGATTACCATATCGGCTTCGACCGGATGTTCTTCGGCTAGCCCGGCGCCCATAGCCTGCCTGGTTTTATAAAGCAGGCGGTCTTTGATGACGCTGTCTGGGCGCGAAAAATAGATATATTCGAAAATACAGAGGGCTTTTTTCTCGGATTCTTCGTGATAGCTCTCGATTCCACATTCGTTGATGGCGACTATTTCTCCCGGTTCTATTTCGCGGATTACCTTTGCCCCGATATGATTAAGAGCGCAAGTCTCGGAGGCAATGACATATTTGTTGCCGTGACCGTTTCCGATCGTTCCGAGGCATAATGGGCGTACACCGAGCGGGTCGCGTACTCCATAGAGGGTATCTTTGGTCATAATCACCATCGAGTAAGCCCCCTGAAGCCTCCTGACGGCATATCTGATCTTGTCGACCATGTCTTTTTCGGGGCAGGAGAGAATCAGGTTGGCGACTACTTCGGTATCGGTGGCGGTTTTGAAGGTATATCCTTTATCGGTCAATTCCTGGTAGAGGGGTTCGGCGTTGGTGATGTTTCCGTTGTGGGCGATTGCCATGGTGTCCGGTTCCTTGCCTACGACGATCGGCTGCACGTTGTTGATATTGCTGGAACCGCGGGTGGAGTAACGGTTATGGCCGATGGCTATTTTACCGCCTAACTTGCTGAGAGCTTCTTCGTCGAAGACCTGCGAAACCAGTCCCATTTTAGCGAAAACATCGACTCTTTTACCGTCGGTTGTGGCAATGCCGGAGCTTTCCTGTCCTCTGTGCTGAAGAGCGAATAAAGCAAAGTATGTAAGCCTGGATATATCCTCTCCGGGGGCAAAAACTCCAAAGACGCCGCAAGCTTCGTGCAAAATGCAAACCTCTTTCGAAAAAATGGGTGGGATGTTTAAGACATAACAAAATACATTATAGCTTATGAAATTAAAGCGGTCAATTTAAAGAGTAAATCAAGGCAAGGCTTCAATTGCATCCGCCGTC
>CAZGVH010000219.1:0-2017 GCA_964528955.1 uncultured Dehalococcoidales bacterium
CTAATGCCGGGAAAATTGAAAGAATGGAGTTTTTAATAAACGCGTTAAAGAACGCAATGGAGATGCCTTAAAATGAAAATCGTCAGGGGTTTCAAAGAAGCCGAATCATTACTTTCCAGAAAGGTGATATCCAACGAATATAATATATCGCCGGCTTTTAAAAGCAAGCTTATGGATATGTATGGTACGGCCGACCCGGAACAGATTGTCAGGCAGATTGTCAGCGATGTACGCGCAAACGGCGATAAGTCCCTGCATCAATATACTCTTAAAATCGATAATATAAAATTACAGGAAATCGAGGTCTCCGCACGTGAAATAAGCGAAGCCCGTTACAGTATAGACCGCGACCTTTATAAAGCGCTGGAAACCGCCGCTGCAAATATCCGTTCCTTTCAAACCTCTCAAAAGAATGCTTTATTCGGCGGTATCGGGAATATGGGAAAGGGAACTATTGCGCGTCCGCTCGAAAAAGTGGGAGTCTATGCCCCCGGCGGAACCGCCAGCTATCCCTCTACAGTTTTAATGACCGCCATTCCGGCAAAAGTAGCCGAAGTGAAACAGGTAATGCTGGCAACGCCTCCGGGCAAAGACGGCAAAGTTCCGGCAGTTACTCTGGCGGCGGCACATATTGCCGAAGTAGACCACGTATTTTGTATGGGTGGAGCACAGGCTATCGCAGCGCTGGCTTACGGAACTGAAACAGTACCCGCAGTGGACAAAATCTGCGGACCGGGAAATATATTTGTCATGCTGGCAAAAAAGCTGGTTTTCGGCACAGTCGATATCGACGGACTGCAGGGACCCAGCGAAGTCCTGATTATCGCTGATATTAAGTCTAAAGCTAATCGACTGGCTGCCGAGATTCTGGCACAAGCCGAGCACGATACGCTGGCCTCATCGATATTGATCACCGATTCACCTTCTCTTGCTACCGCAATACAGAGAGAAGTTGATTCTCAACTGGCAGAATTGAACAGGTGTAAAATTGCTTCTGATTCGCTTGAGAACAACGGTACGATAATACTGGTAGAAAACATGGACGAGGCTATCGAACTTGCTAACCTGTATGCGCCGGAACACCTCTGTCTCGATATGGTTGACTCAGAAGCATACCTTGATAGAATTACCAATGCCGGTTGTATCTTCTTCGGATATTCGCCTACCGTCGCTATGGGTGATTATGTAGCCGGCCCGAGTCATGCCTTGCCGACCAGCGGTACCGCCCGCTTTGCTTCGCCGTTGAATATATCGGATTTTATTAAATATACCAACCTCGTTAAAGTAACCCGTGAAGACCTGATAAAATACGGGCCTGTGGCGATGACAATTGCTGAAGCTGAAGGATTGCAGGCACACGCAAGAACAATAGATATACGCTTATCGGATTGATAAAATAAAAGGGGAATTGATATGTCTGATGAAGGAATCGTAAAATATGTACGTCCCGAATTAAAAAGTTTTGGCGGCTACTCAGCCAGCAAGGCACCTGAAACGCTGAAAGGCAAAATCAGTATTCCGGTTGACAAAATTATAAAGATGGACGCCAATGAAAACCCCTACGGCTGCTCACCGAAGGTTAAAAAGGCGTTAGCGGAATATAAGGGTATTCACGTTTATCCAGATTCCGGTCAGCAGGAATTGAGAAAGTATCTGCAGGATTATACCGGCGTTCCCATGGAACACATCGTTGCCAGCGCCGGAAGCGACCAGCTTATTGATTTATTGATGAGACTGTTTATTTCAAAAGGCGATGAGGTTATCAACTGCATCCCAACGTTTGCCATGTTCCAGTTTTTCATTAACCTTGTCGACGGAACCACCGTAAACGTTTTAAGAGACGAAAACTTCATGGTGGATATCGAAGCCCTTAAAAAGGCGATCACCCCGAAAACCAAGCTGATACTTTTAGCGACACCGAATAACCCGACCGGCACCATCATGCCTAAAAATGACATCCTGAAAGTACTGGATTTGGGAATCCCGACACTGGTAGACGAAGCATACTATGAGTTTA
>CAZGVH010000220.1:0-472 GCA_964528955.1 uncultured Dehalococcoidales bacterium
ATCATTTCTTCGCCGAGTTTTATCATCTGCTCGGTTGAAACGGATTCGATTGCCGGGTCGTATACATTCACCTCGGGATAGCCCGAAAGGACAGGGAATTCGAATTTTGCAGTAGTACCGAACTGGGCGGTCTCTACGGCGGAGTTGACCAGCATTTCAATATCGTCGATATTATTGGTTACACTGTATCCGATTCTGCCGTTTTTAATAATCCTCAAGGCTACCACCTGGCTCTGCTTGCTTATAATTTGCTTCAGGCGGTTATTTTCGAATTTAACAGGTGTCTGTTCCGAGTTTATCATGAAAACCTCGGCCGCTTCGGCTACTTTTTTTGCCTGTTCCAGTATTCTTTCCATTATGCGCCTCCTACGAGGCAGTGACGGATGCGGATATGCGGGCTGCCGTTGGAAACGGGCAGGGGGAATTGTCCTCCCTTGCCGCAGCCGCCGCCTTCGTTCATATCCAGGTCATT
>CAZGVH010000220.1:482-2005 GCA_964528955.1 uncultured Dehalococcoidales bacterium
GTTTCGAAGACATTTCCGGTAAGTACTACCGGACGTATCAGTTCCTCGATTTTTCCGTTTCTTATCATGTAGGCTTCACCGGCGGAAAAGGTGAACATTTCCATGCTGGTGGTGCCGCCGTACCAGTTCCTGGCATAAATCCCTTCCTTGATGTCGGCTATCATTTCCTGGAAAGTGGTACTGCCGGGTTCTATATAGGTATTCGTCATGCGGACGATGGGAGGGAAGCGGTAGCTGACCGCGCGAGCATTTCCGGTGGCCTTTTCACCCATTTTGGCGGCCGTTTCTCTCGAATGCAGCCTGCCTGTCAATCTGCCTTCTTTTATAAGATAGGTTTTAGTTGCCGGAGTTCCTTCGTCGTCGTATTTAAAACTGCCGCGCAATCCCGGTACTGCTGCTCCGTCTACTATATTCAGTTCTCTTGTGCCGAACTCTTTACCCAGTTTCATCAGCTTGAGCAGGTTTTCGTTCTCATAGACGAAATCGGCTTCCGAAAGGTGTCCGAAGGCTTCGTGAACGAAGACTCCTGCCAGCACCGGGTCGAGTACCACCGTATATTCACCGCCCTTTGCCTGCGGGGCGGCTAAAAGCTCGACCGATTTGTCCGCCATTTCTTTTACCATCGGCTGCAGGATCTTGATGCGGCTGAAATCGCCGCGGCTGCCCATGCTGATGCTCGACTGCTGTACTTCTTTGCCGTCGGTGGCGACCGCCATCAGGTAAACGGTAATATCCGACCTTTCCTGGTCTATGATACTGCCGTAAGAATTAACGAAAATAGTTCTTTTCAAGCTGTCTCCGTAGCTTACTACCGAGGTTTGCAGTCCGGGAGTCTGCCAGATGATGTCATTGTATTCGTTTGCCAGCTCTTTCTTTTCGGAGAGCGGGATTTTAAACGGGTTCTTATCCGCATCTATTTTTACTTTGTCTTTGATTATTTCCGCCGCTGTCAGCTTGATATCCGCGCCGGAAATCAGTTTAGCCTGCTTGACGGCCTGTTCGATTCTCATCGGCAGGTCATTTAAGTTGTTGAAACTGGTAAAACCCCAACCGCCCTTGATCTGGGCTCGGATATTGCCTCCGATGCTGCGGCTGGAATCGATGGAATCCAGTTTTTTACCGCGATAGGATATATGGCTGGAAGTGGATTCCTCGAAATGCGCTTCAATGTAGTCGGCGTCGTATTTTTTAATGATTTCGGATGCTTCTTCGGCAATGTTTTCGATTTGTGACAAGATATCTCTCCAATGGGGGTATTTCTGATTAATGTGCAAATATGTATATATCAGTTTAAGCGAAATACAGGTTGCAGTCAATCGAGATATATAGCAGGGCGGCGGTTGAAAGTCATCAAATGACCGTCCGATACCGGTTATAGTCGAAGATTAAAAAATCCCTTAATAACTTTTTACAAAAAATAATTTTATGGTATAATATACGGGTAATGAGGGTATGGTTCCCGCGATTTATATCTAAAAACCATGCTTTATAATCTTGTGCAAGTAAGCTCAAAAAGCAAATTG
>CAZGVH010000221.1:0-1990 GCA_964528955.1 uncultured Dehalococcoidales bacterium
GGTCGTCGATTCGAAATTTAATTCGGGTGGTCTGGCGCTGGTAGTGATGGAGGCAGCCAGGATGGCAAAAGCCGGATTCGGAATGAATGAAATTATAGAGAAGGTCAATGAAACCATCGGGAAAGTAAAAATGCTGGGGATGTTCGATACGGTAAAATACCTCTCTCTAAGCGGGCGTGTAAAGAAACTGGTACTCTCCGCCGCTTCGATATTGAATATCAGGCTGCTGCTGACGTTTCATGAGGGCGAAATAGCCCGGGCAGGTATGGCGCGTACTTTCGATAAGGGGATGGAAAAAATCGCTGAATTCGTGAAAAACAACAACGGAATAAAAGAGTTAACGATTGTTCACAGCATGGTTCCCGAGAAAGCAAATCAGTTAAAAGAGCGTATTTCGGGTTTCGTCGATAAGAGTAAAATCATAATATTGCACCTGGGAGCCGGATTAGGGGTTCACGGCGGCCCCGGGGTACTGCTGGTAGCCATAAGGCAGTAAAACGGCAATAACCCGGAGCCTGAATTCAATACATGTGAAGTTATTCTATAGTCTTGATACCTTTTTCGGTAATATTGTATTTGTCTCCGACCAACTCAACGAATTCGACTTCTATCATATCGCGCAGTCCACTCCTTACCCGAAAAAGCGCCACGCCGGTTGTCTCAGATACCTTTTCAGCGGTACAAAGCCCGTTGTCTCTTAGTGCCTGTAAAACTTTCTTACCTGTTTCAGTCGGTTTTCCTTCCGGATTTACACAAGGCATAGTTTTCCTCCTTCAGTAATCTATAATGTCTTCTTGCAAAGATACCAGTCTACGCACTCGTATCCCTGCTTGACGCGCTCTTCGGCTCCTTCCTGCGTGGCAGGCGCCGGAACAACTACTTTATCGCCCGGTTTCCAGTTGGCAGGGGTGGCTACTCCGTTGGCATCGGTAGTCTGTAGCGCATCGACGATCCTGAGGATTTCCTGCATATTTCTGCCGGTGCTGAGAGGATAATATAAAATAGTCCTGATTATCTGTTTCGGGTCGATGATAAAGACGCATCTGACTGTTTCCGTCTTGCTCTGTCCGGGGTGCACCATGCCATATGCCAGCGATACTTCTTTACTGAGGTCGGCGATAATCGGGAACGGAATCTTGACTCCGGTTTTTTCTTCTACATTGCGCACCCAGGCGATATGAGAAGAAGTGCTGTCGACGCTGAGTCCAAGCAACTCCACGCCGCGCTTCTGTAAATCGGGAAAAATTTCGGCAAAGGCGATGAATTCGGTAGTGCATACCGGAGTGAAGTCAGCCGGGTGCGAAAACAGAATCAGCCAGCTTCCCTTGAAATCATCCAGCTTAAGTTTTCCATGTGTGGTAGGCGCGTCGAAGTCCGGCGCTTTTTCCCCCAGTCTCGGTAAACTGATGGGTTTCGTCTGATATTCTTCCATTTTCTCCTCCTTTATGAATTTTAATATCGTGTACGTTTAACTTTACAACTGCAGGTAGTCCAAGTCAACAACTTTTGTCACAATTTTTTAATAGCAGGTGGAATTTTATTCTTCGGTTTTAGACTTACGAATATACAAATGTGCCGGTCATTCTGGGAGTCACGACTGGTCGGGACGAAGCATAATAATAAAAAAACGTAGGGACGACCAATGGTCGTCCGCCTTTATGTTTCCGTCTGGTGGACGGGCAATGCCCGTTTCTATGAGGTTTACGATTAAACTGTCATTCTGGAGGTTCCGACAGGTCAGGACCGAAGCCTAATAATTAAAAACGTCGTTGCGAGGACTACGCAGGAGGACGAAGCAATCCCTACAACACAATATAATTACCCGGCTACGCTTCTATATTAAAATAATTGGTAGAGATTGCCGCGTTTTTCTTTTAGAAAAACTCGCAATGACAGGTAGTCTTGCGGTTATTGGCTACTTGGCATCGATACAGGTTATAATAAGCATATGGAAATGCAATCTTTACTTAAAGTACTAACTCAGGCGGGT
>CAZGVH010000222.1:0-1966 GCA_964528955.1 uncultured Dehalococcoidales bacterium
TGAGAAATTCCGTTAAAATATTTATAATCTACTTTTGCTATCAGTTCTCCATCGTAGTTATACAGTTTTCCCTGGCTCATTGAATCCCCTTTATGCAATTAAATTAAAGTATTATCAGGTTGTTGCGGTGTATTACTTCGGCACCCGAGTCATGCCCCAGCAAAGCGGCAATCTGTTTTGATTGCACTCCCATAATTGTTTCGACCTCGGCGGAAGCGTAGTTGGTTATGCCGCAGCCGATACGGATTCCGTCGGCATCCAGAATATTGACGATATCGCCTCTCTGGTATTTACCTTGGCTTGAGCGGATTCCGGCTGCTAAAAGGCTGCCGTTCTTCTGTTTGAGGGCATTTACGGCTCCTTCATCGACAGTCAGTTTCCCTTTTATACATAGACCGCTGACCATCCAGCGTTTACGGCTGTCTATATGTTTCGGCGTCGGAACGAAAAGCGTACCTGTTTCCTCCCCGCTTGCTATCCGTTGAAGGATATCAGGCTCATGCCCGTTGGCAATTATAACCGGAATACCTGAAGCCGTAGCCAGTTTGGCAGCTTCGATTTTGGTTATCATACCGCCTGTACCGACATTGCTTCCGGCATTACCTGCCAGACTTTCGATTTCGGGAGTAATCTTGTCAACCCGCTTAATCAATTTGGCATCGGTATTACAGCGCGGGTCGGCAGTGTATAAACCGGCAATATCCGTGATTATCAGCAGCAGGTCGGCATCTACCAGGTTGGCTACCATTGCCGAGAGGTTATCATTATCTCCGAATTTGGCTTCGTGCAACTCGTCGATAGCCACCACGTCATTCTCGTTGATGATACCGATTATTTTTAACTCCATCAGGTTCAGAAGTGTATTGCGTGCATTTAGATAACCGGCTCTATCGGAAAGGTCGGCTTTGGTGAGAAGCGCCTGCGCTATAACTATTTCGTGCCTGTCGAAGAGTTGCTCATATTCATACATCAGTCGCGGTTGTCCGACTGCCGCCAGAACCTGCTTATAAGGAACCCCTTTTATTCCGTCGGCTTTCCCCAGTTTATCTCTTCCTGCGGCAATAGCGCCTGAAGTCACCAGAATTATTTCTATTCCCTGTTTATATAATGCGGCGATCTGGGAAACGAGTGATGCCATCATTTTAACATCGAGACACCGGCTGCCGTTGGTAAGCAGGTTGGAACCGAGTTTGATAACTATTCTTTTGTATGTTAACGCTGAGTTTTTCATTAACTTTTCCGCTATATTTCAAACATTATAGCAATGCGCGTCGAGTTGGACAAGCAAGGAAGGTATGATACAATTTATTCGATGGGCTAGTTCGTTACGACTAGCCCTAAAGGCGTTTATTTAAAGGAAAGAAAATTTGAATAGTTTACTCGGTCTCATAACGGAAATGCCGGAGTACAGGCGTCTGCTGGATGAAATTAAAAGCGGTAATGAAACGCACGATGTGCCTCTTTTAAATGCCGCCAAGCCGTACCTGCTCGCTGCCCTGTATCAGGATTTAAAGGTTCCGTTAGTTATAATAACGGCGAAAGCCGATAATGCCAGCAGATTAAAAGACCAGATAGTCGCCTGGTATGGTTCCGATGACAACATAGACCTCTTTCCGGATCCCGATACTTTGCCGTATCAAAGAGTAACCTCCGATAATTTCAACGAGACGGAAAAAATCCGCCTGCTGTCGGTTTTATCGAACTATCGGAAAGGCAGTCAGCCCCCGCTGATTATAATTTCTGCGCAATCCCTGATGCAGAGGGTTGTCGCGCTTAAAGATTTCAGAGCATCATGGCAGACCATTCAACCTGGAATGCAGGCAGACCCGTATGAACTGTTAAATAGATGGCAATCCCTGGGTTACAAGAGCGAGAGCATCGTCGAATTGCCGGGCAGCATGAGCCATCGCGGCGGCATACTCGATATCTATCCGTTGACATCGGATAAACCGGTCAGGCTGGAGTT
>CAZGVH010000223.1:0-1962 GCA_964528955.1 uncultured Dehalococcoidales bacterium
CTATCCGTAAACTCGATGCCGGTTACCCACTTGGCGCTCTTCCAGAAATAGAGGCGCGGCACTACCAGCCTGACAGGAGCGCCGTGTTCGGTAGAGAGCGGTTCATTATCATATTTAACGGCAAATAACACGTCCGGCTCCATAAAATCCGATATAGTCAGATTCGTGGTAAATCCGTTTTCACCGTACACTATCACAAACCTCGCTTCCGGGAGTACCACGGCTAACTTTGCTATTTCGCGAGAACTTACGCCTTCCCATGTATTATTCAATTTAGACCAGCCGGTAACACAGTGAATATCCGAATACACTTTTACCATTGGTAATGATATGAATGATTTATAATCCAGCGTCAGCTGTTTTTCAACCAGTCCGCTAATGCTGAATTTCCATGTCGAGACATCGATAGGTGGTACTTCTCCGTGATGTAAAACGGGAAATTTAGCTGTCTCTCGTTGTCCCGGCGGAATACGTTGCTGCCTTTCGGTATCAGGGCTGATAATAATATCATCTCTACTCATTACGTCCTCCCGTCTCAGACTTTAATTATTTAAACTTGTAATTTCTCAATCTCAGCGAGTTGGATACCACCGTCAGCGAACTTAACGCCATAGCGGCAGCCGCCAGTATCGGGTTCAAAAAGCCGTACTGCCCGAGTGCGAAGTGCAAACCGGCTGGTACAGTTCCGTTACCGAAGAACAGGTATAGAATTCCGGCAGCAACCGGTATCAGGATAACGTTGTAGGCAAAAGCCCAGAAGAGATTCTGTTTTATGGTTCTCATTGTCCGCTTGCTTAAATCGATAGCCTCGGCAACCCCTTTCAACTCCCCGTTTATCAGGGTGATATCTCCGGTTTCCATAGCGATATCGGTTCCCGTACCAATGGCAATACCGATATCCGCCTGTGCCAGCGCCGGTGCATCATTGATGCCGTCTCCGACCATAGCCACCGTTTTACCTTTTTGCTGCAGTTTTTTAACCTCGTCGGCTTTGTGCTCCGGAAGAATTTCATACAACACATCTTCGATGCCAACCTGTCTGGCTATAGCTTCGGCGGCACGGCCGTTATCGCCCGTTAGCATTGTTATGTCAATCCCCATACTCTTCAACTTTTTCAATGCCTGCACTGCTCCGGGTTTTATAGAATCCGATAAAGCTATCATTCCCGACAGGCTGCCGTTAACAGCCAGAAACATCACGGTATTCCCCTTTTCCCAGAGGATATGCGCTTTTTCTTCGCTGCTGTCCAGTGACACATTTCTATCCTTCATCAGCCTGAGATTGCCGATAATAACCTGTTTATTATCAATCGCAGCTTCGACGCCGTAACCCGGTATCGCCTTGAATCCGTCTATCATTAATAATTTTAATCCCTTTTGTTTTGACATGTTGACGATTGCCCGTCCAAGCGGGTGTTCGGATTCATTCTCCACAGAGGTGGCCAGTTGCAGGATCTCATCTTTAGACAGGTTGTTTGCAGCAACGATATCGGTAACTTTCGGTTCTCCCATTGTCAGCGTTCCGGTTTTATCCAGAAGTACTGTGTCTATTTTATGCGCTTTTTCCAACGTTTCGGCATCGCGAATCAAGATGCCGTTTTCAGCTCCCTTTCCGGTACCTACGATTATCGCCGTCGGCGTTGCCAGCCCCAGTGCACAAGGGCAGGCGATTATCAGTACCGCCACGAAATTAAGAATGGCGTAAGTAAAGGAAGGAGACGGACCGGCAAAATACCAGATTATAAAGGTAATCAGTGCAATTGAAATAACAGTCGGCACGAAATAACTGGCAATTACATCTGCCAGTCTCTGAATCGGCGCCTTGGAACCCTGAGCCTGCTCTACCAGCCTGACGATGCGTGAAAGAGTAGTATTGGCGCCTACGCGTGTTGCTTCGAAACGAAAGCTCCCGGTACGGTTAATGGAAGCCCCGATAACCTCGTCGCCGGTTTTTTTATCGAC
>CAZGVH010000224.1:0-1406 GCA_964528955.1 uncultured Dehalococcoidales bacterium
CATCCGTATCCAGCATCTTTAAAAGGAATTCCTCGTTCTTTTCGGCGCTGGCTTTGACCACCTTGCCGTTTTCAAACCACAACCTGATGCCGCTAACCTCTTTGCCGTCCTCGATGGCTGGATAGGAGAAATAAACATGTCCGTTGACGCTATTTTCGACCGGGCTGGTAAAAACCTCGCCGTCAGGCATATTGTAACGACCGTCACAGTTAATAAAGGGTCGGCCTTCGATGCTCAGCGTCAATTCGGTTTCCTCTCCCCTGATATAGACGCATTTTTTCCCTTTCAACCAGTTAATAATATTTTCCTGCCGTTTAGAGAATCGCTGCCAGTAGCCCACCGGGTCTTCAATATCGGGAAGGCAGGCTTTATAGACAAAATCCTCGTATTCTGAAAGGCTCATCTCGGCATCCTGCGCATAGGCATTGGTGGGGAATATTGCATAAACCCAGCGAAACTTTCCGTCGGCGGAACGGCGCATCTGGGTATTCATTAACTCGGTTCTCGCCTGGTGGCGGATGACCATGCGCGCCGGGTCTACCTTGCTGAGGGCTTTGGTATTGGATGAAGCTCCAAGACTTATCGAAACGTCATATTTATCGGTAATGATTTTTTCAGGCTCATGGATAAATTTCAATTGCTCATCGGAAGCGTATTTATAAAATACCTCTGCCAGCCCTTCCGGCTCCAGGAATACTATCGGATGCCCGCCGGCTTTCAATACCTCGGCATAGACTGCTTTGACCAGAGGTGCAGCAGCGTAATCTGCTCTTATTTTAACTTTGTCACCCTTCCGTACGGAAACAGAGTATTTTACTAAAAGCTCAGCCATTTTTTCTATTCGAATGTCGCTCATAACCTCACCTCAATAATTCTTTTAAAATATTTATATATTCTATACCAGCATCAGATATAAATGCCACTTGCAATATCTTTAGCGAAATAATACAATATCATCCATTCTAATTATATCGTTCGTAAAAAGTTGTATTTTACATTTGTAAAAAAACATCTATAATAAAATTATAAATATATTGAATTAAGGCATTTTTATATTAGATAATATATATAATAAGTAGTCGAAGATAAAATAAACAACAGATATAAAGGAGTATCGACCAAACAGGTGAAGACGAATTTAAAAACAAAATGCAGTAGTAACTCTATGATTCCCCTCTCGGAAAACTACAGCAGCGAAGGTGATGACGAACCACCCAGTAGCTGTGAAGAATCAGAGCCTCCCCAACGCAGCCCCAAATCTAATAGACTCAAGCTTTTCGGGGCAGTATCGGATGCGGACTGGAACGACTGGAAATGGCAGTTCCGCAATCGTATAACTTCGGTTGAACAGCTGGCTAAGTATGCCCCGCTATCGATTAAAAGATACGCTGAAATCAGTGCAGTTA
>CAZGVH010000224.1:1458-1937 GCA_964528955.1 uncultured Dehalococcoidales bacterium
CAATACTTATCCGTTAGCTATTACTCCTTATTATCTTTCACTTATGGATTTAAACAATCCCAGGGACCCGGTCGCCATGCAGGCAATTCCTTCCATCGAGGAAATAACTGTAAAAACCACCGGAGTAGAAGACCCGCTGGAAGAAAAAAGGGACTCGGTAGTACCCGGATTGGTACACAGATATCCCGACAGGGTACTTATGGTACTCACCGATATCTGCCCGATGTTATGCCGTCACTGCACCCGCAAACGTGAATGGAAAAACGGAGACTGGATGCGCACGCCCGACGAGATAGAGGCGATGCTGAACTATATCCGCGGCAACAAGAACGTCAGGGATGTCATTATCTCCGGCGGCGACTGCCTGACGCTTTCGACCAAACACCTGGCTAGCGTAATTTATAAACTCAGGCAGATCAACCATGTTGAAATAATCCGTATCGGCACGCGTTTCCCGGTGGTCTTACCGCAGAGAATCG
>CAZGVH010000225.1:0-1891 GCA_964528955.1 uncultured Dehalococcoidales bacterium
AGAAAGCCGGTACACGATACGGGCATAGTATTCGATATCGAGAGACGTAGGAACTATCGAAATAAGGTGGCTCAGGTAAGCCGTACCGCCGCATTTTTCCAGTTTACCTTCACGCTCCAGTTCCTGCGCTACGGTTATCTGGTTGATAGCTTCATCGCGCTGGTATAACGTTTGGCAAGCCTGGTAAATCCACTTGTTTTGTTCCGTATAGAAGTCCTTGGCCTGCAAAAAGATAGTCGTCTCATGAATAGCGCGGCCGTCTATTAACAGCGAGCCGTTAACTGCTTCCTCTGCATCTATATCGTGGGGCGGTAACCGCTCATCCAGCAATTCAGTTTTCCTCCACCGGTTTTACGGTAACTTTCATTTTGGGATTGATGTCTTTATACAGTTTAACGGTAACCTCGAAAACTCCGATTTCACGAATCGGCTCTTTCAGTTCGATTTTACGTTTATCGACTGTCAGTCCGGCAGCAGTCTCCAGTTCTTTGGCAATATCCGCACTGGTAATCGAACCAAAGAGGTGGTTTTTAGCGCCGGCTTTAGCCTTGATTACCAGGTTCAGTTTTTCTATCTGCTCGCCCATACTGCGGAACTCAGCATCCATTTGCGCCTGTTTCTTTTCCTGGGCGCGCGCCTGAGCTTCCATCTGCGATTTTACATTCGCCGTAGCAGGAGCCGCCAGTTTATTCGGGAAAAGATAGTTTCTGGCATATCCGTCGGGAACAATTTTTACTTCACCTGCTTTGGCGACGTTGGGGACGTTCTTTAAAAATACTACATTCATACTTCATTATCCTTTAACAAAAATACTCATAGACATTATACTGCATTACAGGGTCGGGTTAAACCTGATTTTCTATAAAATTGGCAGCCGATATAGCAGCAACCGCTCCGTCTCCGGCGGCTGCAATCACCTGCCTGATGGAGTTTATCCGGATATCCCCGGCGGCGTAAATACCGGGTACCGAGGTTTCCATTCTGCCGTTTACAATTATAGAACCCTTTTCATCCATTTCCACAATGCCTTTCAGATATGAGGTATTCGGTACCAATCCGATCGCCACGAAAACGCCGTCCAGTTCAAGAAAAGACTCCTTACCGGTATTCACATCGAAAAGCTTTAATTTACTAACAAATGTTTCGCCCAATACTTCCTTGACTACAGTATTCCAGATAAATTCGATTTTAGGTTCGGCAAAAACCTTGTCCTGAACCACCGGAGTAGCTCTCAACTGGTCTCTCCTGTGGATTATATATACTTTCGAGGCGAATTTTGAAATATGCAGCGCTTCATATAAAGCGGCATTGCCTCCACCCACGATCGCTACTGTTTTATCCCGGAAGAAAGGGGCGTCGCAGGTGGCACAGTAGGAAACGCCTCTGCCCGTATATTCCTTCTCTCCGGGTGCGTTCAGTTTCTGTCTTTCGGAGCCGCCAGCGATAATCAGGGCTTTAGCCGAATAATCACCCTGAGAGGTCTGCACGGTTTTAACCTTATCTTCTATCTTGATTCCGGTAACATCATCGTTAATAATTTCGGTGCCGTATAATAACGTCTGTTCATGCATCAGCGATGTTAATTCCATACCGCCGATACCTTTAGGAAAGCCGGGATAATTATCGACTTTTTCAGCCTCGTTGATATTGCCGCCGATGAGTCCTTTTTCGAAAAGCAGCGTAGACAGTTTGTTTCTAGAAGTATAAATACCCGCAGTCAATCCGGCCGGCCCGCTGCCGATAATTATTACATCATACAATTTGTTCATGTGAGTACTCCCTTTTATCTGTTTAGCGTTTACGATGGCATTATTAACTTCGAAACCAGAGAAGTTATGGCGGTTGTGTTAGAGATTTTCAGGTGATTTATCCTTTATAGATATTACCAATC
>CAZGVH010000226.1:0-1852 GCA_964528955.1 uncultured Dehalococcoidales bacterium
GTTAAAGAATACATGGAGGAAACCAAGAAACAGGCACGGGAACTGGGCTACGTGCAGACGATCCTGGGCAGAAGGCGCTCGATACCGGAGGTAAATTCATCCAATCGCAACCTGCGCGAAGCCGCCGAGCGCATGGCTATCAATATGCCGGTCCAGGGAACATCAGCCGATATCATCAAGGTAGCTATGGTCAACATGGACAAGGAAATGACCAAACGCTCCTTAAAAAGCTCAATGCTGCTACAGGTGCACGACGAACTCATTTTCGAAGTACCCGAAGAGGAGATGAATGAAATGCGCAGCCTGGCGGTAAAGGTCATGTCGGAAGCCATCGAACTCAGCATACCGCTAAAAGTGGATACCAAGACCGGTATGAACTGGGGACAGATGGAGTAGCTATTGAGTATCCGCCGCATCGCTTATTTTATGCTGCTCTTCCTGCTGCTGTTCATCATCGTCGCGATCGTATCTGGCATGAACTTCCCGGGAGATGCCTCGTTTAACACGTGGATTAAAGGAATACAATCACCCTTCCTCGATTCGTCGATGCCGCTTGTCTCTTATCTCGGCGCTTTTCCGTATTGCATAATCGCCAGCCTGCTGGCCGGACTTGTTTTCTGGCTTTTCAAGAAGAAAATCGAATCGTTGTTCATTATTGTCGTTCCCTATATCGGCGTCTGCATCAGCTATGCGCTGAAATTCCTTATCGACAGGCCGCGACCGGTAGATGATTTACTGGAAAACAGCTTCCCCAGCGGACATACCATATATACCTTTATTTTAATGGGATTGATAATTTACTTTCTGCCGCAACTCGTAAAAAACAAGACACAGTGCAACGTACTTCAAATCGCAGCAGGATTATTGATAGCATTGATGGCATTTTCGCGCCTTTATTTGCAGCAGCACTGGCTTAGCGATGTCTTGTCCAGCCTGTTGATAGGAATACTGGTACTCGTTCCTGCTATAATCTTATATAAATACGTAATGAAAAGAGAAATAAAATGCCTGAGCTTCCTGAAGTCGAAACCATAAAAAACGACCTCGAACCGAAAGTCGTCGGACGAACGATTAAAAGAGTCACGCTCAACTGGGAGCGTACGCTTCAACAGTCTTCCAAAGAGGAATTCGAGCGCATCATAAAAAATCAGAAGATTAGCGGCATGGACCGGCGCGGCAAATACCTGATATTCGAGCTCGAAAGCGGATATAAGTTGATTATGCATATGAGGATGAGCGGTTCGCTGATGCTGGGTAAAAACAATCCCCCACCCCACACCCGCGCTGTAATCCATCTGGATAATGATAGCAAAATCTACTTCAACGACCCGCGCAAGTTCGGTAAGATGCAACTGGTAAAAGACTGTGCGTGTGTGCTGGGGAAACTGGGCATCGAACCATTGAGCGACGGGTTCACGCCGCAGACATTGACTCGACTTCTCAGCGTACGTAAATCCCCGATTAAGTCCGTACTGTTGGACCAGTGCCTCATTGCCGGCATCGGCAACATGTACGCCGACGAGGCCCTCTTCGCTTCAAAAATCCACCCCACCAGGCCCGCCGATTCGCTGACAAAAGAAGAAATAAAAGCTCTGCATCAGGCGATACAGGATGTTTTGAAGCTCGGTATCAAGAACAAGGGCGCCAGTGTCACCAATTACTTCAGGCCGGATGGCGAGACCGGTACCGCCCACAAGCAGTTCAAGGTCGCACACTGCAAGGATAAACCCTGCCCTGTCTGTAATACCCCGCTGGAGAGAATCCGAGTGCACCAGCGCGGCACCTACTTCTGCCCGCATTGCCAGAAATAAAGCAACAAAACGCAGAATAACCCTCATCCGTCACCCCGACA
>CAZGVH010000227.1:0-1850 GCA_964528955.1 uncultured Dehalococcoidales bacterium
AAAAGCGCCGCCGTTATAAAAATTATGGGAAGACCTTTCATCGCTTTGGGTATATCCGAGAGCTCCAGTTTCTCGCGGATACCGGACATCAGCGCCATTACAAATGTAAAACCGGCGCTGGCACCCAGCGCCGCTACAAGGCTTTCAATGAAATTATAGGTTTCATCGGCATTTAACAGGAGGACTCCGATAACGGCGCAGTTGGTGGCAATCAGTGCCAGATACAGTCCGAACGATTTATAGAGCTTGTCGTTGGTTCTTTTTAAGTAGATCTCAATGAGTTGCACCATCGAGCCGATTATCAATAAGTAGACTATCAGGTGCAGGTATTCGGCATTCAACGGAATCATGATATAGTTATTGGCAAGCCATGCCAGAGCCGAAGAAACGAAGATAACCAGGGTAACCGCCAGCCCCATATTGACAGCGGGCCCCAGTTTCTTTGAGACGCCGAACACCGGGCACAGTCCTAAAAATTGCACCAGAACTATGTTATTAATAAGCGCCAGTCCGATGAATATGGAGAATAGCTCAGACATCTTTGATTACTCCTATCCATTTGAAAAAAGCCACCAGGAGTCCCATTATAAGAAACGCTCCCATCGACATACCGAATATGGATATCGGGTGTTCTCCCAGCAGGGGAAGGGTAAAAAGTTCATTGCCGAATATAGTGATGCCGCCCTGTCCCAGCAGCTCCCTGAAAAACGATATCAATATAAGCGCCAGAAAGAAGCCGATGCTCATACCGAATGCATCGGCAAAAGAATCTGAAACCTTGTTTTTTGAAGCGAACGCTTCGGCTCTGCCCAGAATCAGACAATTTACCGCCAGCAGTGAAAGGTAGATACCCAAAGCGGAATAGATTTGTGGAATATAAGCCTCGAAAAGCATCTCGACGATAGAAACAAAGGTAGCGATTATGATTACGAAGACCGGTATGCGCACGATTTCGGGAATCATTTTACGCATCAGTGAAATTATCAGGTTGGAGGCGATTATTACCAAGGCGAATGCGCCGCTCATGCCGATAGCTTTATCCAGCGTATCGGTAACAGCTAAAACCGGGCACAGACTGAGCGCCATAACAAAAACCGGATTGGAAATTATTATTCCTTTTTTAAACTCTTTTACGAATCCAGGCACTTTAAATTCTCCCGCTAACCGATTTTAGTCCAAATACTCTAATTTATCCAGTATGGCATCCCTGACGGCATTGGTTACGCCTCGCGAGCTGTAAGTCGCCCCTGATGCAGCGTCTACTCCTCCGGGCAAAATTACATAACTCGGGTAACATTCTTCGACATCCAGGTCGATAAATTGGTCTAAGAAATTAGTCGTTATCAGCCTGTTCCAGTAGGATAAATCCTCAATCTGGCTTATGACGATGATGTTTTTAATTGTTTCTTTATCCGTAAGCCCGGCAAGAACGGTAATCTTGCCTCTGTATCCAAAATCTTCGCCGTACATAGCATAACCTATCCTATGTCGGCTGGCATTGTAGATAGTATATATTTCCGTATCAACATTGTATTTATAAAAGGTTGCCTTATCAAAAATCTGCTGCAACAACACCAAGGTTTCAGGGTCCTGTCGCGATTCCATTACTTCCCTGTTAATCTTTTCCACCCCCATCATCAAAGCTGAAGACGCTATGATGACAATTACCAGGAAAAACAGGGGATAATATTTTTTCAACCTGTCAATCATAATTTACTTCTTTTTAAGTCCGTAAGGTCTCGGTTGGGTATATCTTTCAATCAGCGGCACTGCGGCATTCATAAGCAGAATTGCATAGCAAACGCCTTCCGGATAACCTCCGTATAACCTGATAATAACTGTTATAATTC
>CAZGVH010000228.1:0-1848 GCA_964528955.1 uncultured Dehalococcoidales bacterium
TAACCGGCTGCTACATCGGTCACCAGAGGCCCTAAAACGTAAAAAGGAGCCTCATTGCAGATGGACTTCTGCAATCTTACATTGGCTTCGATATGATTCAATGGAAGGTGCCCCGGCCCCTCCACCATTACCTGCACGCCGGCGTCACGCGCCCTCTTTACAAGTTCGCCGAGAATAATCAATTCCTGAACCTGTGCCCTGTCGGTAGCATCGCAAAGACTTCCGGGACGCATACCATCGCCGAGGCTTAGTGTTACATCGTATTTCAGCGCAATCTCCAGCAGCCGGTCGAATTGTTCATAGAGCGGATTTTCTTTCCCGTTATGGATCATCCAGCCCATCATGAAAGCGCCGCCGCGCGAAACGATATCGGTAACGCGTTTCTGCTTCTGCAATCTTTCCACTGATTCGCGCGTTACGCCGCAGTGAACGGTAACGAAATCGACGCCGTCCTTGGCGTGTTCGGCAATCGTATTGAACAATTCATCGGCAGTCATATTAACGATAGCGCCGTGTTTGCGGGCGGCTTCCAGCCCGGCCTGGTATATGGGGACGGTGCCGATGGCGATCGTGCTTTTATTAATAATAGCGCGGCGGATCTCATTGACGTTACCGCCGGTCGAGAGGTCCATTACCGCATCGGCTCCCGTTTCAATCACCACCGCCAGCTTGTCCAGCTCGGTTTCAACATTACCGTAATCGGAGGAGTTGCCGATATTGGCATTGACCTTGGTCTTCAAACCCTTGCCGATACCGCAGGGAATCAGGGAACGGTGATTTATATTGGCAGGTATGACGATGGTGCCATCCACCACTCCCCGGCGTATAAATTCTGCATCCAGCCCCTCGGACTGCGCCACACTTTCCATCTGCGGTGATATGATTCCCTTTTTTGCCAGTTCAAGCTGTGTCATTTCTCTCCTTAAAATAATAAAACCAGAGATTCGGAAATACCGGACCCTGGTTTTTCGTGTCCGCTTTCCTACGCTCGCATTACCGAGTTCAGGTAATCAGGGTTGCCCCGGGGATACCGGGACTCTCAGCTTTTTTGCTCCCCTAGCGGTCTTATTATGACTGCATTTGTAAGAAAACTATAACATAGATAATCGTATTCTGCAATTTGCAATGATCACTTAAAGAGCTGTGCCCAGATAACTGCATCCAGTATTAAAGTATGAAAGGTAAAATAGATGCTGCCGGTAATTGCCGCCCGGCGCGCTATTCCCTCGGTATAAGGAGATGTATGGATTAGCGCCCATACCAAAGCAAGTGTAGCAAAACCGACGATGAAAAGAACGACACGGATGAGAATCCAGTAGATAAGAACAGGATTAGCTACATACAGGTTGGTTAACGGCATCCAGAAAGCAGAAGGTAAAAGGATAGCGATAAAAATCCAGTAGTAAAGGCTATATCCGAATTTTTTATATATCGTTATCTCTCTCGGATTAAGCTTGAATAACAGGTAATAGAGAAAAGCAAAATAAGCGATAGCCGATATTATCATCGATACGGCATATATCGGCTGTATATTTGTGGGGACACCGCCCCATAACACAGCAGCCCCGGCAGACTGTACATTCAGCCCGTAAATATAGCTGCCGATAACTGCAATTCCACCGATGATATTAATGAGCAACAATACCATTTTTTGCTTGTCCATTTTTCATTCTCCTTGAATATGGAAACCAGTCATTCGAATCATTATTTAATTCCAATATATATCCGCAATATCTGAATGTCAATCTATGTAATTTTTACTTTCTAATCATTCTTGGTTGCCATGTATAATAATTCGACGCCGCTATGGATTCGACAAGCTCATCCCGCGTTACACTGGGACAAGAC
>CAZGVH010000229.1:0-1833 GCA_964528955.1 uncultured Dehalococcoidales bacterium
CGGTGCAGCATCGCTGCCGGCAAGACAGGCGTTTGCAGGATGTATCAGAATAAAGGCGGCGAACTCTATAACCTCAATTATGCGCAAACATCTTCGGTAGCCGTCGACCCGATCGAAAAAAAACCGCTTTTTCACTTTTTCCCCGGCAGCTCTGTGTTTTCACTGGGGGGGTGGGGATGCAACTTTCACTGCGACGGCTGCCAGAACTGGGAAATATCCTGTGTAAACAACCCGCTAAAGGGAAGGCAGATCCTGCCCGCCGAAGCCGTAACGCTGGCAAAGGAATACAAATGCCGGGGAATAGCCTGGACATACAACGAACCGTCCGTATGGTTCGAATATACACTGGATTCGGCAAAACTGGCAAAAGACAGCGGGCTGTATACTGTTTATGTTACCAACGGATATATGACGACGGAGGCGCTGGACACCATCGGCCCCTACCTGGATGCCTACCGCGTCGATATCAAGGGTTTTAACGGCAAAGCTTACAAGACGCTTGCCAATATAACAAAATGGGAAGGCATCCTAGATAACGCCAAAAGAGCCAAAGAGAAATGGAATATGCACGTAGAAGCGGTAACCAACATCGTTCCCGCTGTTAACGATGATGATATGCAGCTCGAAGGCATCGCCCGCTGGATTAAAGAGGGACTGGGAGAACTGACCCCCTGGCACGTAACCAGGTTTTATCCCAACAATAAATTGACCGACGCTCAGCCCACTCCGGTGGAAACACTGGAACGTGCAACCGATATTGCCAAAAAAGCCGGGCTGAAATTCGTTTATACCGGAAATATCCCCGGACATAGCAGCGAAAACACCGTCTGCTATTCCTGCGGCAAAATGGTTATTCAGAGATACGGATATCAGACGAAAATACCCGGGATGAAGAATGGGAAATGCGCTTACTGCGGAGCAGACCTGAACATCAGAACGGATACGGAGGGAATATTATGATAAGAGAATCAGCAGTTGCCGGTATGTTTTACCCCGATTCCCCTTCCGAATTGAAAGAGATGATAGCTGGTATGGTCGATAAAAGCGCCGCAAAGGACGATGCTCTCGGCATAGTTATGCCCCACGCCGGATATATCTATTCGGGAGGAGTAGCAGGAGCAACTATTTCCAGGGTTAAGGTAAAAGATACCTGCATAGTACTGGGGCCTAACCATACGGGAATGGGCAAACAGTTCAGTATCATGACCGAGGGGGAATGGAAAACCCCGCAGGGAAACCTGAAAATAGATTCCGTGCTGGCAAAACGCATTCTCTTAAATTCAAAATTTCTTTCTGAGGACAGCCGGGCGCATATCTCGGAGCATTCCATAGAAGTACAACTGCCCTTCCTGATGTATTTCAATAAAAACGTTCAAATCGTTCCTATCGTCCTCTCATATTCCACAGGAACGGTTTACCGGGAAATCGGGCGGGCAATTGCCAAGGCTATCGTCGACTCCGGGCAGGAAGCTCTGATAATTGCCTCCAGCGATATGACGCACTATGAAAAACAGGAATCTGTTATCATGAAGGATAACCTGGCAATCGAATCCATACTGGACTTGAACGAAGTGGAATTACTAGAACGCATTCAGAAAAACAACATCACCATGTGCGGATTCGGCCCGGTTGTCAGCCTGATCGCAGCGGTTAAAGAACTCGAAGCCGGAAAAACCGAACTGGTAAAACATCAAACCAGCGGCGATGCTTCCGGTGATTACGCTAAAGTTGTAGGCTATGCCGGAATAATTATAAAAAAAGCCGAGCATAAAGAGCTGTCCGAACCGGTCAAGCTGGCTAAGAAAACGATAGAAACCTATATTAACGAAGGCA
>CAZGVH010000230.1:0-1832 GCA_964528955.1 uncultured Dehalococcoidales bacterium
GGATTGACGACGGCAATCGCCTGCAGCCAGCCCGGCATGATCGATACCGGATAGATGGCGCTCGAGGCGAAAAAGAGCGGCATGGTAATGGCCTGCCCCACCCCCATCATCCTCTCCCGGGTGCGGAAAACCGATGCCAGCGCCATGCTCATGCTGGAAAAACATATACCGCACAGGATTATTACGACAAACATTCCGATTATGCTCAGCGGCGTGACTATGATATCGATACCGATGATAAGTACGATCAGCAGTATCCCTAAAGCCTGGAAAGTTCCCCTCACCCCTCCCGCCAGCGATTTCCCGAGCACGATGGAAGAGCGCGGCGCCGGAGTTGATAGTAGCTTGTTTAAAAGACCGAGGTCGCGTTCCCAGACGACATTGATACCATAGAAAATAGCAGCAAAGATGACGGACTGCGCCAGTATTCCCGGGGTTAAAAACTGAAGATAGCTATAATCGCCGGTGGGAATTACCCGGATGGCGCTGAAGGTGACTCCGAAAACAGTCAGCCAGAGCACCGGCTGGATTAAGCGCATCCATATCTGCGACTGGTCGTGACGGATTTTTCTTAGCTCGAGTTCGGTGATTGCCAGCATCGCCGTAAAATAACGCTTCACTTTCATTTTGCCAGCCTCCCGTAAGTCATCCTGGTTTTCTTAGTCTGTGCCCAGCCCGCTCCGTCATCGATGCGGGAGCCGGTATACTTCAAGAAGACATCGTCCAGCGTCGGTTTCTTTAAAAAGACCGAATCGAGTTCTACTCCCCTGCTCTTAAACCCTTCGACTATGCGGGGAATGGCTTTTTCCCCGTTTTTTACCAGCAGGTCGGCAGTGCCGTTCAAGGGTTCGCTTATGGTTTCATATTCCAGTTCCCTGATAGCGGATGAAAGCGAAGCGTTTTTGGCGGTAATTGTGACTACATCGCCGCCGACAGTGGCTTTCAATTCGATAGGAGTGCCGATAATCTCCAGTTTGCCCCGGTTCATAATGCCGATTCTGTCGCACAGCGTATCCGCTTCCACCATATCATGAGTGGTTAAAAAGATTGTCGTTGACATCTCTTCCCTCAGTTTTCGTATCATATCCCACATGGCATTCCTGGCATTGGGATCCAGCCCGATACTGGGTTCATCCAGAAAGAGGATTTTCGGCCTGTTTATAAGAGACTGTGCCAGTTCCAGGCGGCGCATCATGCCGCCCGAATAGGTTTTGACCATATCGTTTGCCCTTTCCGAAAGCCCGATATATTCCAGCACCTCCTTGATGCGCTCTTTCCTCTGCGATGACGGGATGCCGTACAGCTTGGAGTAGATCAGCATATTTTCGTAAGCCGTTATTTCGCCATCGACGGATATCCCCTGCGGCACGTAACCAGCTATCTGCCTGATGTTGTCGGACTGGCTGACGGTATTCATACCGAATATGCGGACGCTTCCGGCAGACGGCTGGATCAATGTCAAAAGTATGCGAATAGTCGTCGTTTTACCGGCTCCGTTGGGACCCAGCAGTCCGAACACCTCTCCTTCCGGGATATCGAAGGAAATTCCGTCCACCGCCTTTATCTTGCGATAGCTTTTTTCGAGATTTTCAACTTCGACGGCATTATTCATCATTTTTAATATCTTCCCCTTCCAGTTTGTCTACGGCAGCTGCCAGAATATCGAAGGCTTCGGAAACAACAGACAATTCTTTATCGGACAGCGTCTCCAGCAATTCGCGCATCCTACCGGCCTTGCCCTCCCGCAAATTTGAAAGCATCGCTTCGCCCTTTTCGGTAACGCTGAGCCACAACACGCGCCGGTCAGCGTTATCGGCGATGCGGTCGACCAG
>CAZGVH010000231.1:0-1808 GCA_964528955.1 uncultured Dehalococcoidales bacterium
GCGTCTCGATTATTTTTACTTTATCACCCAATTTACAGGTACTGTTCTCATCGTGAACCTTGTATTTTACCACTTTTCTTATCGTCTTGCCGTATAAAGGATGATGTTTTAATGTTGCTATCTCTACAACAACCGTTTTATCCATTTTAACGCCGACTACGTGGCCGACTCTAACTTTTTTATTAGTTTCCATAGGTTATTCCTACCTTATCCCCAGTTCTCTTTCACGAATAATAGTTTTTAACAGAGCGATCTCTTTCTTAGCCCTGGGTGGCTCGCGATGATTTTTCAACTGCTTTGTGGCAGCCTGAAAACGCAGGGTAAAGAACTCCTTGTAAGCCTCATCAAGCTTCTTTTTCAATTCCTCATCCCCGAGAGCTCGTAATTCCTTAGCTTTCAACTTGTGTTAACTCCTTTTGTTCCGAGTCGGCAACAGTTTCAATGCCACTGTCTTTGACTATGAACTTGGTATGAATAGGCAGTTTATAGGCTGCAAGACGCATCGCTTCCTTGGCGACATCTTCCGGCACTCCACCCATTTCGAATAGCATTCTGCCCGGCCTGACAACAGCCACCCAGTGGTCGGGAGAACCCTTGCCGCCTCCCTGCCTGGTTTCAGCCGGTTTCGACGTAACGGGATGATCCGGGAAAATACGTATCCATACCTTGCCGCCACGACGAATAGATCGAACCATGGCACGCCTGGCAGCTTCAATTTGCCTGGCCGTTATCCACGCCGGCTCTACTGCCTGCAATCCAAAATCCCCAAATAATATCGTCGCCCCTGCATGAGCCTGGCCACGACGGTGTCCTTTATGACTCTTACGGTATTTAACACGCTTCGGTTGTAACATTAGTCTCCCCTCTATCCATCAAATGCGGAGGCTAAGCCTCGTCACTTGCTTCCTTTTTCTTTGCTCTTGCCTTAACCGGTTTTTCGGCTACTTCTTCAACGGTTTCTTCAACCTTGGTTTTGCGCCTCGTTTTCGGCTTTGCTGCCTGTTCTAAATCAGCGGCAGGAGCTTCTTCAACGGTTTTTTCTTCAGTCTCTTCCGTCTTTTCAACCGCTTTGGCTTTTACAGCGCGTTTTGCCTTCGGTTTTTCCGCCGTTTCTTCAGTCGATGCAGTTACTTCACCGGCTTCCGAGACTGTTTTCTCTTCGTTTATTATAGATTCATCTAATACGCTAAACGTTGATTCCTCAGCGGCACCACCGCCTATTTCAGGAAGAACATCTCCCCTGTATATCCATACTTTAATACCTATGCGTCCCATTGTAGTGTGGGCCTCGGTAAAACCATAATCGACATCGGCTCTTAAAGTATGCAAGGGTACCCTTCCCTGATGCATCATCTGGCTACGGGCGATTTCAGCTCCGGCCAATCTGCCTGAACATTTTATTTTCATACCGAGGGCACCGGCCTGCAAAGTACGGAAGATTGCCTGTTTCATAGCCCTGCGATAAGCGATACGACGCTCGATTTGTTCTGCTATTGATCTGGCTACCAGATAAGCATCCAACTCGGGTTGCCTGATTTCCTGTATATTCAGTTGTATCTTTTTATCTATCAGCGATTCTAGAAAACGCCTGACTTCATCTACTCTCTGTCCGCCGCGCCCGATAACAATACCCGGACGTGCCGTGTATATCGTAACCGCTACTTTGCTAGCCTGACGCTCAATTTCTACCAGCGAAACTCCGGCTTCGGAATACCTGTCCCGAACAGCCTGACGGATTTTCACATCTTCCTGCAAGAAATCCGCATAGTGTTTATCGGCATACCATTTGGCCTGCCAATCACGAGTGG
>CAZGVH010000232.1:0-1804 GCA_964528955.1 uncultured Dehalococcoidales bacterium
AGGGATTCGAACCGCACATTATCAGGTCTGCTCCGCCTGCCTGAAGCGTCAGGGCAAGATTGGCGGTTTCGGTGGTGATATGCAGACAAGCCGCAATGCGAGTTCCCTTGAAGGGTTTTTCCTTCGCGAACCTCTCTTTAATCAGCGCTAGTACCGGCATTTCACGCGCCGCCCATTCGATTCTCTGCCTGCCGTCTTCGGCAAGGGAGATATCCTTAATATCATATTTATCTTTGTTCATTTACAAGCCGTCCTTTGTGTTGTTACAATTCGCTTTTTTTATTATTAATTCAGATATATAAACCTGTATATTATATTAGATATTTCCTATCGCGTCGAGTATAGTATTTACGTTATCTTCTATCGATTTTAAAGTATCGATTTTAATATGGCTCTGCGGCGGTATTTCCACGACGGGTTCCATATTCTTTTTCTGTGCCATGTACACTTCCCAGCGTCCGTCCGATGCCGTGCATTCACTTAGCCTGTTATCGAGCCTTTTATGGGCTGTTTCTTCATCCAGCGTACATTCGATAACGAAGAACCTGGCGCCGGCATCTTCCGCCAGCTTTTTTGCCTCTTTCCTGTCGTCAGCCCTGACAAATGTCGCATCTATGATGACTGAACCGCCGTCCTTCAGTATTTTTTCAGTTTCGCTAAATAAGGCGTCATAAGTTTTCCTGGTGAATTCCGGAGAATATATTCCGCTATCGAAGCAATTGAAGCAGTGTTCCTTTATGCTGATATTTGCCAGCTTTTTACGGGTAATATCGGAAGAAAGCAGAACCAGTCCCAGCCGTTTTGCCAGCTCTGCCGCTACTGCCGATTTGCCGCAGCCGGTCAGTCCGGTGGTAATGAAAAGGGTAGGGGTAGGGTTGGTATAGGCACACGCCAGGTCGAAATAACTCTCGGCATTGTAGTGCGCCTCTTTCTTGTGCTGCTCCGATACATACGGGTCGTCCAGTTTGAAGCAGGCAACCTTGCCCCTGACGCAGGCGCGGTAGCACTTATAGAAATTCAGCAGTTTTTCAATGTCGCCGTCACCGCTGTATTCGATATAGCTGTTAACGAAACTGCGTGCCAGGTCTGCTCTGCCGTTGTGGTCTAAATCCATAGCTAAAAAGGCTACTTCCGAGGCGACATCGCAGTACCTGAAGCGGTCATTGAACTCGATGCAGTCATAAATAATCAGCCCATCTTCGAAACAGATATGGGCGGCGTGCAGGTCTCCGTGGCAATCCCGTATTTTATTATCGGTAATTCTTTTTTCGAGTAGAGTGGCATTTTCTCTTGTAAAACTGCGTACGAAAGCGGCGATTTTTTTATGTTCTGTTCCAGTAAGCGTTCTCCCGATATATGGTGCCATCTGGTTCAGGTTTTCCTCGTTGTTATGGTTTATCAATTCGATTTTTCCGAAATCATCGATAACCCCGCCGGTAGCCGCCTTGCTGTGGAACTCAGCCATTTTTTTAGCCACTCTCGGCATCATATCGCCGGTGACGCTGTTTTCTTTCAAGAGTACATCCAGCATGCGGTCGAAGGGGAGAATTTTCATCTTGACGGCATATTCCACGATTTCGCCTTCGCCATCCAGGGTATATCCGCCGTCATTTCTGGTAATCGGTATGACTCCGAGATAGGTATCGGGGGAAAGCCGTTTGTTTAATTCTACCTCTTTATCGCAGAAAAACTTGCGCTGTTCTATGGTGGTATAATCAACGTATCCCAGGTTTACCGCTTTTTTAGTCTTGTATACGTACTTATCGGTAATAAATACGAAAGACATCTGGGTTTGTTCAAGCCG
>CAZGVH010000233.1:0-1763 GCA_964528955.1 uncultured Dehalococcoidales bacterium
CCGCTGTCGGTAAGAATCGCCCCGTCCCATTTCATAAAGCGGTGCAAACCGCCCAATTCCTCTACCGTTTCTATTCCCGGACGCAGATAGAGGTGGTAATTATTGCACAGTATCATCTTGAATCCGAGGCTTTTTATCTCCTCCGAAGTCAGCGTTTTTACCGTCGCCTGGCTGCCGACCGGACAGAATACCGGCGTAGGCACGATGCCATGCTGTGTTTTCAATTCCCCGGCTCGCGCCGAAGTATTGTTACAGTTTTGTATAAGATTCATTATTTTCAAATTTTTATCCCGATTCTATTTAATCAAATCTTTTAACCATGGACTGAGCAACCTTCTCGCCAGAGATAAAAAGACGGCAAATGCGATTATGAATACTACAATTTGCCACGAAACACCGAAAGCTGCGATACCCAAGGCCGTCGAAGCCGCCGGCGGGTGTTCCGTACTGGTAATTGCCATAACAAACATGGAAAGCACGACTGATAAAGCATAGGAAAACCAGATAACGATATCGTAGCTTTCTGACAAATCTTTCAATAATCCGCCGTTAAATAAATAATAACAGGCAAGACCGCACAGGATGCCGGCAATATGACCGCCTATCAATCTGCGCGGGCCGGCTGTCCTGGAATTCGGCATGGCGAAAACGATAAATGTACTGGCGCCCAGAGCTGCCACAATCGCTGTCCGTGTTAATATCTCTACGAAAGACAGAATAACCAGCATCGCCACCAGCGCCAAAAGGCTTTGCAGTATATAGTTCCTGGGGTTCTTTAAAAAATTTTCGTCCAGAATTTTAATTGAAATACCGTTCCTTATATATGGATTTGTGAAGTCGATGATAAATAGCCCGATATATTATACTAACATGAATATCCGGTATATGAATAATTAATCTGTTGTTTCGGAGTCCTGCACGTGAGCCAGAAATGCTTCATCAAGGAAGTGCTGTAATATAAATGCCGCCGCTATGGCATCGTCCCTGATATTTCTGCGCGCCTTTTTTGATTTCGTCTGCAGCATCAATTTCCTGGCGGAATCGGTAGAAAAGCTTTCGTCCCTGAATTCTATGGGAATATCGATATTGACTTTTAGTTTTTCGGAGAACTCCCTGACCTTCCCGGCCTGTATACCGCAACCGCCGTCTGCGGCAAGCGGTAAACCGATGATGATTCGCCCGATTTCGTTGCGCCCGACGATATCGACAACGGCTTCAACATCGACAGTATCGTTCCTGCGCTCGATTATTGTAAGAGGACTGGCTAACATGCCGGACGGGTCGCTTACCGCCACGCCAATCCTCCTGTCCCCGATATCAAGACCCAGCGAACGCATAAGGACAACTCCTGAACTTATACTTTAAAATGATTATCTTTATAATATTCCTTTTACAGAATTAATGGCTTCTTCAAGTTTATCTATATCCCTGCCGCCGCCCTGCGCCATGTCGGGTTTACCGCCACCCCCGCCTCCGGCAACGGATGAAATATGCTTCACCAGTTTACCCGCATGGTAACCCTTCTTTACCAGGTCGGGGGTTATGGCAACTATAAACGACGGCTTATCATCCATAACTGCCCCCAGAACCACGATCCCGCCGCCCAGTTTGCCGCGCAGGTTATCCGCCATATCACGCATCATATCAATATTGGTAGCCTCGATACGGCTGATTAAAAGCTTAACTCCGTTTACGGTTTCTATGTTATCAAGCAGTGAATCCGCCTGCTGTTTTGCCTGTCCTCGCTGCAAGGCGATAATACG
>CAZGVH010000234.1:0-1761 GCA_964528955.1 uncultured Dehalococcoidales bacterium
GTCCCTTTTTCGGTTATCGAGGGTTCGCGTAATACCTCATATAAATGCATATCTAGTCGCCCTCCTTGCCCCATAACTGCTCAACCTGTCTGACAGCATCTTCGGTCAACAGCAGTACTTTATGGGAAGTCATATCGACTACATTCAACAAATTGGCGGGCATCATCTTGACAGAGGGTATATTTCGTGCCGACTTGATTACATTCAACTTCATTTCACAGGTGGCAACGAGCGCCGATTTATCGATATTCAAAGCCGACAATACCTTGGCCATTTCTTTGGTTTTAGGTTCGCTGAAATCGAGGTCTTCAAGAACGAAGAGTTCGTTATCCTTGAGTTTTGCCGAAAGAACGCTTCTGATAGCCAGACGGCGCATCTTCTTGGGCATCGCCTGCTGATAACTTCTCGGTTTCGGACCGAATACGATGCCGCCTCCGCGACGCAACGGTGACTTAATGTTGCCGGAGCGCGCATTACCGGTATGCTTCTGGCGATAGAGTTTTTTGTTGCTTCCGGCTACTTCACCGCGAGTTTTGGTGCATGCCGTTCCCTGGCGCGCATTCGCCAATTGCCTCACGACAGCCTGATGTACCACTGCCTCGTTAAAAGGCACTGTAAAGACATCATCGCTGACATCGATCTGCTTAATTACTTCCCCTGACATACTGTAAACTGGAATCTGCATATCTTACTTCCCTGATTTCCCTATAAGTATTATTCCGTTATTTGCACCGGGAACAGCGCCTCTTACCAAAAGGATATTGCGTTCGGCATCCGCTTTGACGACCACCAGGTTACGAGCGGTAACCCTCTGGTTGCCCATACGCCCTGCCATACGCATACCTTTCTTAACTCTTCCCGGAGTGGTACCTGAACCTATGGCGCCTGGTGCCCTGTGCCTATCCGATTGACCGTGTGTTTTAGGCCCGCCGGCAAAATGATGGCGTTTCACTACACCGGCAAAACCCCTGCCCTTGGATACACCAACGACATCGACGAGATCACCAGGTTGAAACAAGCTGACATCGATTTTATCACCAATGTTGATGCCTTCGATTTCATCCATTCTGAATTCACGAAGACAGCTGAATTCCCCTGTTCCTTTAAGGTGCCCCTTGACAGGAGAACTCAGTTTTTTAGCCTTTCCGTATCCGAGCTGAACGGCATTATATCCTTCCTTCTCGGTGGTTTTCACCTGTACCACAGCACAGGGACTGGCATCGATAACGGTAACCGCCTCGGCTATGCCGTCCTCTCTGAATAGCTGGGTCATCCCTAATTTGCGTCCGATAATTCCCTGTATCATAATTATTACTCTTTTATAACTTAATATCTATGGAAACGCCCGACGGTAAATTTAAATTTGTCAGGGCATCTATAGTCTTGGATGTTGTTTCGACTATATCTATCAGCCTCTTATGAGTTCTCATTTCGAAGGCTTCCTGCGAATCTTTATCGATGAAGGAAGAGCGGATGACGCTGAACCTTCTGATGCGGGTAGGCAAAGGAACCGGCCCTACTGTAACAGCTCCCGTTCTTTCCAGAGCGCCGACTATCTGTTGCGCCGCCTGATCCAGTATTTTATGATCGAAACCCTTCAGCTTAATTCTTATTTTCTGTTTTGCCATTTATATTCTGCTCCAGATCTAGCTAACTTTCCCCGGCGAGCTTAGATTTTAACTCGCTGGCTAATTGAGCCGGCATCTCTTGATACCGGTAGAATTCCATAGAATGTGTCGCCCTGCCCTGTGTCATTGACCT
>CAZGVH010000235.1:0-1758 GCA_964528955.1 uncultured Dehalococcoidales bacterium
AGCTGTTCTTCTCCCAGCTTCGGATTTTCCGGGTCTCCGGCGCTGTGTGATAATTCGCTATAGGTTACGGAACAACGGTCGAGTCCTTCCCTGGCTTTTTCCAATGCTTCCCGCAGCGGTCTGGCTTCTTCAGGGGTGACTTTTTCTGCAACGACATCTACCTTGATTTCCAGCATTTGTATCTTTTCGGTAAGCTCATTGATTCCGGAAGCGGCTCCCTGTTTTGCCAGTATGGCTTTCTGCCTGACTGCCTGCTGTCTGTTGCGGTTCTTGCGATAGATATTCAGGAGGAAAATCCCGGGGACGATGCACAATATCAGCAATATAACCAGCGGCGCTATCCAGCCGTTCGATGAGCCTGAGGATGCGGAACTGGTAGTAGTCGTCTGACTTCCCTTAAGGATTAAATTCTCTATATCTTCAAGCCCGGCAATAACACCGTCAGCATAATCGCCGCCGGGGAAGAAGAAATTCATGGTGTCGATGATATCCAGCCATTTGTCTTCGAGAAGGTTTCCCCAATAAGCGCCGTAATAAAGGCCGGTTTCACGTTCTTCCAGGGCGATGATGACTACAATCAGGTTATTCTTGCGTTCGCCGCCCTGCCCCTGCCAGGAAGGGCTTTGCTGTTCCAGTTGCTCTTCATAAAGGTCGAGGTTCCCGGCGTTCCCGTATGTTTCGATGGTTCTGATGCGCACGTCCGCGCCGAGGTCTTCCAGCTTGGCTGCGGCAGCTTCGACATCGTCGATATTATTTCCGAATAAATTCGCATCATCGATGACGGTTATTCTATCGGAATCTTCCGCAGAAATGGCAATGGGACAGATGAAAAGCATCGATAGTGTCAGTATAGCGATTAAACAGAAAATAGTTTTATGCATAATTTCCTTTATGATATATCAACCGGGCTGGTGCGGCGATAGTCGGATAGGGAGGATACCGGTGTTTATATATCTGACTGAAGCCTGAAGTGATTAAGATTATGATAGAAAACATACCTGATGTCAATCACTTGTTAAATCATTGGGAGATTTGGTTTATCAGTACGGAAAAGAAATTCCCGGCATTCTATATGGTAAATTCGCCGGTTGTATTATTTCCAATGGTAGAGATTGCTTCGTTTTTCCTGTGGAAATGGACTCGCAAAGACAATTTAATTCGCCATAGTTATGGTTCGACAAGTTCATTATTTAAAAAGTGTAACCGGGGTCTCCGGTACAAAGTGTTACCTATGTGCCCGGGCTGCATCCTCTCCAAATCTCCCTCACTCCCTCTTTGCGAAAGAGGGAAAGTATCGCTAATGTGTCGATATTATTGTTTAAAAACATCTGACAGCTAATATCTGCAATATTCCTGCTTCACAGATTTCGCCAATCCTGAAGACGTGTTCTCTCCCTTTCGAAAAGGGAGATTAAGAGGGATTTTAATGCAAATCGATATTCGCCGCCGTTATCACCCTATAGGGTACTTCGGGTTCGACAGGCTTCCTTCGATTTGCGCAGGACAGGCACCACGAATGGTTTTAGATTATTTCTTCTCGATAAGTAGTGAATTCGGCATGACAGTTAAGATTCCGCTCGCCCTGAACTTGTCGAAGAGTTGGATCGGAAACAAAAAGAGGGGCTTTCGCCCCTCCAAATCCGTATCGAGTTTATCTAAATCTTTGCCTTTCTCTTGTGCCAGTCGGTAGCCTGCTGGTAGGTATGGGCGACTTTCAGGATCTTCTCCTCGGCGAACGGTTTGCCGATAACCTGCAAG
>CAZGVH010000236.1:0-1743 GCA_964528955.1 uncultured Dehalococcoidales bacterium
CTCCTTAATTGGTCTACAGGATTATTGTACCCTTTGTCTGATGGTGTTATCAAGCAAAGAATTAACAATTTTATCATTTTTAAAAGCTGACGTAAGTACTATAGTTAATATATAATTCATCTGGAGGTTGAAACCGATGTCAGATACGTCAATGAATTCTCTATCCGAGGGGGCTAAACAGCTCGGGATAACACTCGATAGTTTACAGCTTAAACAATTCGAACTTTATTACCATGAACTTGCCGACTGGAACAGCCGTATCAATCTAACCGCCATAGTCGATAGCGAAGGCGTGCAAATAAAACACTTTCTGGATTCACTGACATTAATATCCGTTATTAAAGATAAGATAGCGTCAGGTTATCGCATTATCGACATCGGCAGCGGAGCCGGTTTTCCGGGGATACCTTTAAAAATTGCCATGCCTGATATTAAGATGACCTTGCTGGAAGCCACCGCCAAAAAAGTTCTGTTTTTGGAGCACATCGTCAAAAAGCTGGCGTTGAATGATATCGAAATCATCAACCGGCGTGCAGAGGAAGCGGCGCAAAAACCGGAATACCGTGAGCAGTTTGATGTTGCAGTATCGCGCGCAGTGGCGGAGCTGGCGGTTTTATCGGAATTAACTTTGCCTTTCTGCAAAACCGGCGGCTGTTTCATCGCGCAGAAAAAGGGCGATTTACAGCTGGAAATCGAACAGTCGCTGAAAGCTGTCGAAATACTGGGAGGCAGACTCTCGAAGGTCGAAAAGATTAACCTCGCCGGGCTTGACGATGAGCGTTACCTGGTAATAATCGATAAGGTTATGCCGGCACCCGGTAAATACCCCAGGCGCCCGGGAATCCCTGAAAAAAGGCCTATAAAATAAGCTGATATGCAAAGCCCCCCTGTATTTGCAGGGGGCTTATAGAGAGATACCTTGGGATTTATTTATTCTGCTTTTAATTGACCGTTTCCGGTATCTTCCACCAGATAAGCGCCCACTTTGAATATCCCTCGTGCCTGAAAAGAGGGGAGTCTTTCTGTTCCGCGAATTTGCCTGCAAGATATTTTTTCATTTTTTCTTTTTCGGCGTCGGTAAACTGGGTCGTTCGCCACTGTAAATCATCCATAGCTTCTGCGACACTGGAAAATTTTACTTTTATTTTCGAATTCAGGATTTCCAGGTTGGCCTGTATTCCCATCTGGTAGAGCGTATTGAAAACATAGATATAAGAGGGATGCTTTCTCTCGTCTCTGCCGATTGCCTGGTATACTTCCCAATCGAACGGCAGGTGTACAACCGGCAGCGTAAAATAGACCGCTTTCCTGGCCGCCGAAGCCAGTTTAAGCATGCTTTCTTTCAAATCCAGAGGCCCCAGAGACCTGGAGGCAACTACGATGTCATGCGGTTCTACATCTTTTCCCACCACGGCATCATCCCATGAACAATTGATATAATTTATGTTGGTGATATCTTTTTGTGCGGCGTTTTCTTTTAAATGCCTGAGCATTTCGGAAGATATGTCAAGCCCGGTAATGCTTTTCACCTTTTGGGCCAGCGGAATAGCCAGGGTGCCGGGGCCGCAGCCGATATCCAACAGCGTGCAATCCGGTGTCGTTTCGATACGCGCCAGCATCTTGGATAAATAATCGTCCTTGTCCAGCTTCTCGCCGTCCGATTTTACATTATCGATTCTCTTGTTGAACTTATCGGCGCGTTTGTCCCACAATTCCTTGCTCGATAAACCTTTCCATGGCGAT
>CAZGVH010000237.1:0-1734 GCA_964528955.1 uncultured Dehalococcoidales bacterium
GTATGGGAGCCGACCTCTTCGAATCATATGTAGATTCGATTATTGCCACCATGACCCTCGGTATGATTGCCGTATTCTCGACCACTCTGGATAAATCACTTGTACCGGATACCGATACCGCCTGGTTCCTGCCGTTACTGGTAGCTGCCGGTGGTATTTTAGCCTCCATCATCGGTGTTTTCGTAATCAGGGTCGGCGAAAAGCTGCAAATGAAGGCCTTATTGAATGCCCTGCGTAAAGGCACTTTTGCCGCTACGATCTTATCGGGTATTTTCGCCTTTTTAATTGTTTATTTCATGGATGCCAGTATGAACGTCTTCTGGGCGATATTGACAGGCCTTATCGCCGGTGTCTTGATCGGTGAAAGCACCAACTATTATACTTCCTATGTATATAAACCGACTCTCGAAATTGCGAAGTCATCGCAAACCGGTGCCGGAACCAATATCGTCAGCGGTTTCGCCAACGGTTTGATGAGCACTCTTATCCCCATTGTCATTATAGTAATTGCTATTCTGGTAGCTTATAAATTCGGGGATATGTACGGCATCGCTATCGCCGGTGTCGGTATGCTGGCAACACTGGGTATCCAGGACGCCACGGATGCCTACGGCCCGGTTGCCGATAATGCAGGCGGTATCGTCGAAATGTCGGGTTTACCCGAAGAAATCAGAAACAGGACGGATGCCCTGGATTCGCTGGGCAACACCACTGCCGCTACCGGCAAGGGTTATGCCATCGGCGCTGCCGGACTTACGGCGTTGGCTCTGTTATTCTCTTATACCCAGGCGGTTGGAATCAGCGCTGCCGATATCAGCCTGCTCGACCCGCACGTCGTTGCCGGCTTATTCCTCGGCGGTTTGTTGCCTGCCATCTTCTGCGCATTGACATTGAAATCTGTCGGTAGATCCAGCTTTTCTATCGTTAACGAAGTCCGCCGCCAGTTCAAGGAAATGCCCGGAATTATGGATAACACCCAGAAGCCGGATTACGCCAGGTGCGTCGATATCTGCACCAGGGATTCCATCAAGGAAATGATTTTACCGGGTGTTATCACCATTCTCTCCCCTGTTGTTATCGGCTTGCTTTTAGGACCGATAGCTCTCGGCGCATTCCTTATCGGCGCTATTATAACCGGCCTTGTACTGGCTATTACTTTTGCCAATGCCGGCGGTTCATGGGATAACGCCAAGAAATGGGTGGAAACAGGAGCTTACGGCGGCAAGGGTTCGGATGCCCACAAGGCAGCTGTTGTAGGCGATACTGTAGGCGACCCGATGAAGGATACTTCAGGCCCTTCTTTGAACATCATGATAAAACTGACATCGATCATCGCGCTGGTCATTGCGCCGGTGCTGGTCGGTTTTACCGGTCTTTTATAAGAAGAATATAAAATATAACAGGCAGAAGGTATAATATGAAGTTGAAAAAAGGATTTATAGCGTTGCTCGCTATTGTCGTAGTAGCGCTTCCTCTATTTACCTCTGCCTGCAATATGTCCGGTTTGCCCGATGGGACCGTTAGCCATAAAGCTATAACCGGTATTTTAAGTAATACTAATTACAATATCCTTTTAAATAGACCTGTAGGCGATGAGCCATGGATACTGGTAAATGATGATGATTTCGCCTCCTATTTTTCCGATAGCGATAAAAATGCTGTGATAAGCGATACATTGGCACAGTTGATGGACTTGAAATATGCAGAGCGTGGGGTAAGTGAAAACCCTGATTT
>CAZGVH010000238.1:0-1722 GCA_964528955.1 uncultured Dehalococcoidales bacterium
CCGTTAAGCATAATAATACGCCCGGACATTTTATATGTCGTTAAATTATTTATTAAATCGAACATATAAAGGGCTGAATAAAAAAATACAATGCCTGCCTGCCCTTTTATGCCTTATTCCCCTGTTTTTACCCGGATGCGCCGGAAATTCCGAAGCACTGAACGGTAACTCTCTCAGCGTCTATTCCGATATAGACAATTATGTCCAACATATCCTGGAAAAGGAAAACATCCCGGGAGTTGCTGTTGTAGTAGTAAAGGATAGCGAAATACTCTTTTGCAATGCTTACGGTGTCGCCAGTGTCGATAGCAAACAACCGCTGATGACAACCACCCTTTTCGACCTGGCATCGCTCACCAAATCGTTTACGGCACTTGCGGTTTTATTAATGGAAGACACCGGGTTAATCGATATAGATGAACCACTTCAAAAATACCTCCCTGATTTTCGTATCGCCGATTCAAGAGGAGCGGATATTACCATCCGCCAGCTTCTGAACCAGACCAGCGGCATCCCGAGTATATTTTCCGAGATCCTGATTTTCAACGACAGCTATGAAGAAATGCTGGCTTCGCTCGGCACCCTCAGGTTGAATAACACACCGGGAAGCGCATTCGAATACGCCGACCTGAACTATTGCCTGCTGGGAGCATTGATTGAAAGTGTATCCGGGATAACCTATGAAGAATATATGGATGTCAACATATTCAAACCCCTCGGGATGGATCATACCACCGTCGACCCGGATAAAGCCCAGGAATTGGGAAAGGCCGACGGGCATCAGCCGATGTACGGAAAAGTGGTCGCCCGCAACATCCCTTCGATGAAAAGCGCCAGGGCCGCCGGCTGGGTGATGTCGTGCGCCGAAGATATGGGTAAATGGCTGCTGCTCAACATGAACAACGGCGTTTTAAAAGGCTCACAGGTAATACCGGCTGAAGATATCGAAGAAATGCATTCTATGGCTATTCTCTATGAGGATAACGGAGAGAAAATGGCTTACGGAATGGGCTGGATTATCAGCTATACGACAGATATCCTCTATCATTTTCACTGCGGCGATACCCCCAACTTTACCGGCGATATGATGCTGCTGCCAGCTTACGATACCGGAATCGCCGTGCTGGTAAACGGACAGGTGAGCAATGTCAGCCATAACATCGCTACCGGGATTGCCGATTTGATGCTGGGATTGAACCTTTCTTCCATCAATGTGCCGTGGTGGGCGCACTGGAAAGCGCTGGACACTCTGGCAATCGGCATTCTTTTTTCGATAATAGGATTGTTTATAATCTGGATATTGTACATGTTATGGTTGTTGAGACAGTTTCGTTCCGGGAAACGCTGTTTTTTCTGGGCAGCCGATGCCGGACCATGCCCGCCGGTATGGCAAATCGTGCTTTATTCTATCCCGCTGGTGATTTTTTCGATGATAGTTGCCGCCGGGAACATCGTGTTGAATACCCTTTACGGCTATAACTCAATGGAAGCCCTATCGCTTTTCGGTATGGGAGCGCCGCCCGGACTATATCTTTCGGGGATATTATCGATAGCAATTATAGTAATGTGGGTTTTACTTCTGGTATTCGTCGGTTTATGTATCAGGCAAACAAAAAAAACGGCTAACACCCGATAAGCTTCTGCCCGGCAAGATAAGCCTTGCCCAGAGCGCCCGGTTCCAGGCTGATGTTTCCGGCTTTATCTATACCGGAAAAGACCAGT
>CAZGVH010000239.1:0-1692 GCA_964528955.1 uncultured Dehalococcoidales bacterium
GGCTGCGGTAGTGCGAGTTTAAAACGAAAAGCCTGATGGTATCGGCGCCGTAATCCTTCAAGGCATCCTTGATGGTTATCAGGTTTCCTAGGGACTTGCTCATCTTGTCTTCGCCGAACTGCAACAGCCCGTTATGCATCCAGTATTTGGCAAACGGCTTTTTTCCCGTAAAACTCTCCGACTGCACGATTTCGTTCTCGTGGTGCGGGAATATCAAATCCTGCCCGCCGCCGTGAATATCTATCGTTTCGCCGAGGTATTTCAAGGACATGGCGCTGCACTCGATATGCCAGCCGGGACGTCCTTCTCCCCAGGGGCTTTTCCACGACGGTTCGTCCGGTTTGGAGGCTTTCCAGAGAGTGAAATCCATCGGGTGTTCTTTATCCTGCTCGATTTCTATGCGCGCGCCCGCCATCATGGAATCAAGCGTGCGGTGCGCCAGCTTGCCGTAATCGGAGACTTTAGTCACCCTGAAATAGACGCTGCCGCCGGCTTCGTAGGCATAGCCTTTATCTATTAATCCCTGTACCACCTCGATGATTTTATCTATTTCGCCGGTAGCCCGCGGGTAAAAATCCGCCCTGACCACGTTAAGGGCATCCATATCATCCAGAAAGCCGTCCGAATACTGCTGTGCCAGCTCGGATGCCGGAATCCCTCTTTTATTGGCGCGGTCGATGATCTTGTCGTCGATATCGGTGAAGTTCTGGACGAATTTCAGTTTATATCCGGAAAACTTGATATAACGCCTGATGACATCGAAAATGATATAGCTCATAGCATGCCCGATATGGGCGTCCGAGTAGGGTGTGACACCACAGACGTACATCGTTACTTCATCGCCCGACGGGACGAATTCCTCTTTCTTGGCGGACAGGGTGCTGAAAATCTTCATGAGTTCTCCTCTTTAATTGTAGCTACCGCCCAGGCGACCATGCCCTCTTCCCTGCCGGCAAATCCAAGCTGTTCCGAGGTGCTGGCTTTGACGCTGACGGCATCGATATCCACTTTCATGGTATCGGCCAGTTTCTTCCTGATATTATCGATATGTCCCATTAACTTGGGCTGTTCGGCAACGATAACCGCATCTATATTGCCTACTGTATAGCCCTTTTCTTTAAGCATGTTTACCACTTTATCCAGTAGAACCAGACTGGAAATGCCCTTTAATTTCGGATCTCCCGGCGGGAAGTGCTTACCGATATCTCCCAGGGCAGCTGCCCCCAAAAGCGCATCCATGATAGCATGGGTTAAAACATCGGCATCGCTCCAGCCGATAAGCCCTTGCCTTGAGGGGATTTCCACTCCTCCCAATACCAGCTTTAAATCCGGCGCCAAGCGGTGTACATCATAACCTATTCCAACGCGCATTTTATGTTCCTCCTTTTAGCAGAATTTCCGCCAGTGACAGGTCGACGTGGGTTGTAATCTTAATATTGTTATATGAACCGGTATAAAGTTTTACCGTATACCCCAGTTTCTCGACCAGCGCCGCATCATCGGTTACCTGTTTATCGGCGCCGGCGTGCGCCTCTTCTATTATATCAAATCTGAAAACCTGCGGCGTCTGAACCGCCCATAATTTTTCGCGCGGCGGCGTGCCGATGATAAAACCCTCATTCGAAGACATTTTTATAGTATCGGTAACAGGAACGGCGGCTACCGCCGCGCCCGTTTCTTTAGCTTCGGCCA
>CAZGVH010000240.1:0-1687 GCA_964528955.1 uncultured Dehalococcoidales bacterium
TGCTGATTACCGAGGTTACCGCTTCTGATGATTACCTGAAATTCTGCCGCGATAAAGGGCACCTCTGCCCCTGCCTTTTAAGGGAAGAACTTCTCAGTCACCTCGATGCAAAGGGGTATATACCGGATGTTGTTACGGTACACATGAACCACATGCTCGAAGAAGATATCAGAATAGAATTGAAACAGCTTGCTGAGGAACTCGGTATTAAAATCACCATGGCTTTCGAAGGCAAACAGATAGAAATCTAACCTGCCGGGAGCGGTGCGGGTGGAAACTTTAAAATTCATAATCGATTGTAATGCCGGCAAACTGGTAAAATGGCTGCGTATGCTGGGCTACGATACTATATTCTTTGAAGGCGCCGATGATTCGGAGATAGTATTCGCTGCACTTTCCCAAAACCGCATTATAGTGACACGTGATACCGGTATCGTCAAGAGGCGATTGATAACATCCGGCAAAGTGCGGGCGGTGTTATTGACCAGTGAAATTCCTCAGGCGCAGTTTGATGAGGTTTTCCACGCGCTCGATATCGGCGGCTGCATGGCCCCTTTTACACGCTGCATGGAATGCAACGGATTGCTCGAGGAGCGGGAAAAAGGGGAAATTAAGGAAAAAATCCCGCCTTACGTATATAAAACACAGGATAAATACATGGAATGTCCTGCCTGCCGCCGTATCTACTGGAAAGGAACCCACTGGCAGGCTATGATGGATAAAATAAGCCAGGTTAATAATGAATGAAAATAGTAATTTATTAATTTGGGTTCGGGATAGTATATAAGTAAATGTTTGCGGTACCTTCCCTCTTTCGAAAAGAGGGAGTGAGGGAGATTTTTTGCCTATACATAATGAAGGGGCTACCCTCTAAAATCCCTCTTAATCTCCCTTTGCTAAAGGGAGAGAATCGCGGAGTGGTAATACTGAACAATGACCATATTATAAGTCATGGCTAACTATAACGATAGCTTAATTATCAAAAAGGAGAAGTGCAATGGAAGTACGTGATGCGGTCGCCAAACGGCGTTCGATTAGAATCTTCAAGGAAAAACCGGTAGATTATGCCATTCTCGAAAGATGTGTCGAGGCTGCCCGTCTTGCTCCGACGGCGATGAACAGCCAGTTATGCGAGTATGTAATAACGGATGACAAAAAACTGGCAATGGAGATACTGGATTCGGTTGCGCTTTGGGGAGGTGTACCCAAACCGGCGGCAGGCTGGTCTCCCGAGAAGAAGCCGGTAGCATATATAGTAGTACTCATCAATCTCGAACTGGAGAAGGAACGCGGCTGCGGCAGGAATAACGCCTTCCTCGACATCGGGCTGGCGATGGAGAATATGGCGCTGGTAGCTCTGGAGCAGGGCGTCGGCACATGTATTATGACCGGAATCGAAAAGAAAAGGGTCGGCGAAATAATCAAAGCTCCCGCAAAGTACGAGGTGGCGGCGATGCTGGCGCTGGGGTATCCGGATGAAACGGTTGTTCTGGAAACAACCGACGGTTCTGTAAAACGCTGGGTTGACGAAAAAGGCGCGCGACACGTTCCCAAGCGCAAACTGAAAGATGTCTTGCACCGGAACAGGTTTAAATAAAGAATGTCTTTGCTTCGTCCCGATTTATCGGGACGAAGCAATCTTTCTCGAATAGAACGCATGGCAGTATTAAAATAATCGGTAGAGATT
>CAZGVH010000241.1:0-1683 GCA_964528955.1 uncultured Dehalococcoidales bacterium
CAATCTCTACAATGCCTCTTATTTACCCCTTCCCACCAAATCACGCATAAAACAGGATTTCTATAAAAAATCAATATTCTTACCCCCTTTACGTATCCTACCACAGTCATTATAATGTCGGGTATAAGGGAGGCGGGGAAGATGATAATAAAGAAATTTCTGACACCGAAAGGCTGGCGCGTGGTATCGCACTCCATGCTGGCGGCTGCCGCTATGGGCATAATCTACCTGTTCTCAATGATGATTATCACTGATTTACAGCAGGGAGAAAGCGTCAACTGGTGGGTTTCGGGAACCGTATTCGCCGTTTTATTATTCACCACGATGCTCGGCAGCATGCTGGCAAAAGCAGAACTGACCGACTGGCGATAACTTTATAATCGATATTTCCTGTATTATTCGCCGGTCTGATAACACGGCAACATTAAAAAAGACAAACAGCATTATCTTATACCACTTATCCGGTTTATTCAGCGTTAAAGCTGATTGGAAAAGGAGGTTATAATAAATGCATAAAGTAGCTGTAGTAACCGACAGTGTCGCCGATATACCTCCGCAACTTGCCGAAGAACTCGGAATAACCATCGTACCCCTTATCCTCCGCTTCGGCACCGACGTTTACCGCGACAGCCTGGATATCAGCCCAGATGATTACTACAAAAAATTAGCAACAGCAAAAGTGCTCCCCAAGACATCTACCCCGCCACCGCTGGATTTCGCCGAGGTTTTCGACCGGCTGTCGGAAAAAACGGATAGTATTCTATATATTGGTCTCAGTTCAAAATTGAGCGGCACTTTTCAGGTGGCTGTCCAATCGGTAGGATTGATGAAGAAAAAATGCCGGATCGAACTTATGGATTCGCAGTGGGCTGCCATGGCTCAGGGCTTTATCGTAATTACCGCCACCAGGGCAGCAATAGAGGGGAAAAACCTGGATGAAGTAATTGCCGTCGCCAACCGTGCCATTAACAGGGTAGGACTATGCGCCGCTTTCAATACTCTCGAATACCTGGAACGCGGCGGCCGCATCGGTAAGGCACAGGCTTTGCTGGGGTCACTACTCAAGATAAATCCCATTATCGGAGTCAAAGACGGAGTAGTAGTTCCGTTAGGCAAGAAACGCTCCCGGGGTAAAGCAATAGACTACCTTTATAATTACGCTGCCGATAAACCCGATATCGAGGCACTTGCAGTGGAATACGCTACCGACCGCGAAGAAACCTACAAACTGGTTGCCAGGATGCAGACAAAATTCCCAAATGTTCCGGTTTACGTTTCACGCGCGACTCCGGCTATAGGCACGCATACCGGACCGGGGTTGATAGTGGTATCTATAATGACAAGAAGCGATATCCGGCTGTAAGAATATTAAGATGGCAGACGTTTGCTGTCACTTCTCGGATTATAAATGGCATCAATTTCAATATTGATATATACTATATTTCTGTAAAATTATTAACTTTCGATTTAACAAGGAGACCGATAATGGCTAAAATGCCCCCTAGAGTGATGGAAATGATGAACGCCAATCCCATCCTGCCCAAGGTGCTGTGCACCTGCGATGCAGAAGGGAATCTAAATGCCGCCCCCAAGGGGACTTTATATGCGCTGGATGCGGAAACGATTGTTTTTGCCGATATCTGGGGATATAAAACCAACCAGAATCTCGAAGCTACTAAAAAA
>CAZGVH010000242.1:0-1666 GCA_964528955.1 uncultured Dehalococcoidales bacterium
ATATCCGCCAGTCCGCGCGGATACTCTTCTTCGGGGTGGTCGGCTCTCCAGTCCTCCTCGGTGCGGTAATAGATTTCCTCGCGGTTGATGAATATCACCATATCGGCATCCTGCTCGATGCTGCCGCTGTCCCTCAAGTCGGATAACAACGGTTCGTGTTTTTCACGTTTTTCTATAGCGCGGCTTAACTGCGAAACAGCGATAACCGGAACATTCAATTCGCGTGCCAGCGCCTTGAGCGAACGGGATATGTAACCGATTTCCTGTACGCGGTTATCGTTGCGCGTATCGCCCTGTAAAAGCTGTAGATAATCTACGATGATTAAATCTATACTATTTTCAAAATTGAGACGTCTTGCCTTGCTCCTCATCTCCATGACACGCAATTGGGGGGAATCATCTATAAATATCGAAGCCTCTGACAATACTCCGATAGCTTCCATAACCCTTCTTTCTTCGTCTTCCGTGTTCAAACCAATCCTGAGACGCTTGGAATTGATTCCTGTTTCACTCGATAGCAGCCTTTGCACCAGAGATTCACGAAACATTTCAAGACTGAATATAGCCACGCAGGCTCCCTGGTCGACCGCGGCATTACGCGCAATATTAAGCGCCAGGCTGGTCTTGCCGATGCTGGGGCGGGCAGCCAGTACAACTAATTCGGAGCGTTTGAAGCCGCCCAGCAAGTCATCTAGCCCATGCAATCCGGTAAATACCTGGGGAATTGCCTGAAATCCGGCGGTTCCCGGGGGAGGCGGCGCCTCGAAGTACCCATCGAGTACGTTCTTGATATGCACGAAATCCAGCGAGCGTTCGTGACGCAAGTGGAAAAGCATATCCTCTGCTTTGTTCAAGGCAGCGCCGACATCGGGGTCGGCTTCATATCCTATTTCGGATATTTTATCCGCCGCAAATATAAGCTGGCGCATTATAGAAAGCCGGTAGACGATACGTGCATAGTATTCGATATCGAGGGATGTAGGAACGATAGAAATAAGGTGGCTCAGGTAAGCCGCGCCGCCGCACTTTTCCAGTTTGCCTTCGCGCTCCAGTTCCTGCGCAACGGTAATCTGGTTAATGGCTTCGTCGCGCTGATATAACGACTGGCAGGCCTGATAAATCCACCTGTTCTGTTCGGAATAAAAATCCTTGGACTGCAAAAAGACCGTCGTCTCATGAATAGCGCGACCGTCGATTAACAGCGAACCGTTAACTGCTTCCTCTGCATCTATATCATTAGGCGGTAAGCGCTCATCAAGCAATTCAGTTTTCCTCCACAGGTTTTACGGTAACTTTCAATTTAGGATTGATATCCTTATACAGTTTAACAGTAACCTCAAAAACACCTATTTCACGAATCGGTTCCTTTAATTCGATCTTGCGTTTATCTACAACCAATTTGGCGGTAGTTTCCAGTTCTTTGGCGATATCGGCACTGGTAATCGAGCCGAAGAGGTGGTTTTTAGCGCCTGCTTTAGCCTTAATTACAAGGTTTAATTTTTCTATCTGCTCGCCCATACTGCGGAATTCAGCATCCATTTGTGCCTGTTTCTTTTCCTGGGCGCGTGCCTGAGCTTCCATCTGTGATGTTATATTTGCCGTAGCAGGGGCTGCCAGTTTATTCGGCAAAAGAAAGTTCCTGGCGTATCCGTCGGGGACATTCTTT
>CAZGVH010000243.1:0-1643 GCA_964528955.1 uncultured Dehalococcoidales bacterium
GCAGGGAAATGCCGCTACCGGTACCCATGTTAAAGCCAAGGTGGTTAAGAATAAAGTAGCCCCTCCCTTTAGAGTAGCCGAATTCGATATCATGTTCGATTCGGGAATAAGCAAAGAAGGCAATATAGTCGATCTGGGTGTCGCGGCGGAAATAATAAAAAAATCCGGGGCTTTTTTCTCATATGGTGACATTCGCTTGGGACAAGGTAGAGAGAGCGCCAAGAAATATCTGAAGGACAATCCCGAACTGGCTTCGGAGATTGAACAGAAGATAAGGTCCTCGGCTGTCACCGCATTCAGTGTTTCTAATGATGATTGACCCTTTATAACCTGATGGGTTAATAGAAATAAGATAACCGGGCGTGATAGAGCTGAGGCTGGCTGCCTCAGCTCTGCTTGTTTATAAGGGGTTGCCTGATAAATGAGTAAGATATCCGGTTTGATTAAAAGTTCCGGCCGCGGAAAAACAATCAAGTTGTATTTGGACGGCAAGTTTGCTTTCAGCCTGAAAGAAGAAGTTGTTCTTAAAGAAAAGCTCGAGACAGGTATGGAGTTATCGCAACTCCGCATTGAATCACTTCAGGAAAGCAACAAATACCAAAAATGCCTCGATGCAGCCTTGCGTCTCCTCAGTTACAGGCCCCGTAGCGAACACGAGATAACCCTGCGTTTACAGCAGCGCGGTTTTAACGGGAGTGATATTCTGACTGTTTTATCCAACCTGAAGAGGCAGGGACTGGTCGATGACAATAATTTTGCCCGCTTCTGGAATGATAACAGGCAGTCCTTCAGTCCGCGCAGCCGCAGAATGACGGAAACGGAACTCAGGCAAAAGGGTGTTCCGTCCGATGTTATCGAACAAGAGGTTAGCGCTATCGATGATGCCGCAAATTCGTACCGTGTGGCGTCCAAGTACGCCCGCAATTTAACTGTTGCAGATTACCCGGGCTTTCGCCGTCGTTTGGGGGAATACCTGAGAAGGCGTGGCTTCGGTTATGATGTCATAAACACTACCATAACACGTTTATGGAATGAAAAAAAGGGTGGTGAGACGGTTGATTTCCCGGACGCTGGTTTAAAGAGCGAAAGGTATTAACTGTCCGTCGACACCCTGATACATTAAATAATATAGGGGGAATAGAATAAATGAGTGTTATAGAGATACTGGCTGTTTTTTTCAGCTTTGTTATCGGTATTATTTTTGGCGGAATGGCTATGTTCCTCTCGAGGAGCATGCTGGCCAATCACCAGATTCGTATCGCGCAGAGAAAAGCGGCCAAATTACTGGCGGAAGCCAGGACGGAAGCTAAAGATATTCTGGATGAGAATAAGAAAGAAATAGACAAACTCAAATTAATGAATGAATCCGAATACAAGGAAAGACGCGCTGAGATACAGAGGCAGGAGAACCGCCTGACACAAAAGGAGTCGTCGCTCGAACACAAGCTGGAAGATGCGGTCCAGCGTGAACGCAGCATGATATTAAAAGAAAAAGAACTGGATGCTATCAAGGATAACCTTGCTGAGGTTAAAGAAAACCAGTTGAAACAACTCGAACTGATTTCCAGCCTGACCAGCGATGAAGCCAAGCAGATGCTTCTCGATAAAATCGAGGTTGAAATCCAGGAAGAAGCGGCGCGCCG
>CAZGVH010000244.1:0-1639 GCA_964528955.1 uncultured Dehalococcoidales bacterium
AGAAACCACCCGTAAAGAGTGGCTTCTCTGTTATGAAAGGAGAAAAAGCATGTTGACATGCTTTTCTCCCCTACATTATACCAAGTAAACGTCTATAATTTCCAAAAAGCATTTAGCCGATTGGCTTAACAGCCAGTCTATCAACCCGACAGTAATTTATAGTTTCCTTATCTTGTCGAGAGTCTCCTGCTGGATTTCAAAGAGCTGTTTGATGCCCTTATCCGCCAGTGATAGTACCGAATCGAAAGTGGACTTGGAATATGGCTTGCCTTCAGCAGTGCCCTGCACTTCTACAAAATCGCCTTTGCTGGTCATAACCACATTGAAATCAGCCTGGGCTTTGCTGTCTTCGTCGTAGCACAGGTCAAGCAAAATATTGTCGTTTACAACACCAACGCTGATAGCGGCGACCCCGTATTTTAAAGGAATCGACGAGATAATCCCCATATTTGCCAGCGTGTTCATTGCCTGGTAGAGCGCCACGTATGAACCGGTAATCGCCGCTGTGCGGGTACCGCCGTCTGCCTGCAGCACATCACAGTCGACAAGGAGAGACCGCTCACCGAGTTCCGAAAGCTCGGCAATACCGCGCAGTGAACGCCCGATGAGCCTCTGGATTTCCTGGCTTCTGCCGGATATCTTGCCTGCCGATGAATCACGCTGCGTCCTGGTATTGGTAGAACGCGGCAGCATGGCATACTCGGCAGTTATCCAGCCGCATCCGCTTCCTTTTAAAAATGAAGGCACTCTTTCCTCGACGCTGACCGCGCAAATAACCTTGGTTTTGCCCATCTCGATCAGCACCGAGCCTTCCGCAAAACTCTGGTAGCCTAACGTCATTTTGACCGGTCTTAATTCATCATAACCGCGACCGTCAATCCTCTTAATCATAAACTGTTTTTTCCTCTCCATTTTCTCTTATTTCAATCTTTCAAAGTATAACATTGATAGAATATTGCAGCAATCGAAAGGTAAATGTCATTCCGGAAGTCCCGAGTGTCGGGACTTCGTTCGATAATCTCAAACTCAGCATGACAAAAATATCAACGGTAACAGGCGGAACAACAGCCCTCATCCGTCATTTAATTCGTAAAAGCCATCTTGCCCAAGGGAAAGACACATAATATTATTGCCATCGACAGCTTAAATACTGTAAAATGCATACGAATTTCCCCGCGATTAAAAAAAGGACGGTATAAAATATGCTGACCAATATAGCCTTGATAATCGTTTTCTATTTCCTCGGCGCATTTCCCCACCTATATCTTATGTGCAAACTACACAAATTGAGCACAAGCGGTGACCTGCATATGAACCTCTGGCAGGGAGCCGGTCCTTTCTGGGGCATTACCGGTGTGCTGATAGATGTTTTAAAGGGTGTTGCAACCATCCTGATTTGCTATGCCATCGGGCTGGATTTATGGGTTACGGTTGCTTGCGGGCTGACTGCCGTGGCAGGTCAGATGTGGCCGGTCTTTTCCAAATTCGACGGCGAAAAAGGAAACACGGTCGGATTGGGCATGGCGGTTACGCTGGCTTATCTGCCAACCTTTATCGCCATTATTCCGGCTTTTATTGGATTGTTATCAAAACTGGTAAAACTGCTCAGATTAAAAGGACAAACTACCCGTACCCGTTT
>CAZGVH010000245.1:0-1629 GCA_964528955.1 uncultured Dehalococcoidales bacterium
ACTTCGACTACATAGTAAAAAGCGTCACCTTTTTGGACACCCTGTTTTTCAGGCCAGGCGCTGGCTAAGATGTTTTTCCCCTCGGGTAGCGGCTCTGCCCTGGTCTGAATGGACGATACGCTATTGGCATCCGATAAAACGAATACCAGAACTATAGCAATTACCGCAACCAGTCCTGTAATAATCCAGATAAGTTTTTTCTTTATCATGACACACTCCCTTTTTATGTCGGTGTTTTTTTATACTCTTATTCTTTTCCTGCCCTCAAAAAAGCTGGACAGAACCCTGTAGCAATCGTCTATCGATGGTGAGTCGAGTACAACGTGCTCGAGTCCGATTTCTTTAAAATGCCACTCGAGATGCTCGAGATGCATGGCACTGGCTTTCTGCATGGTTTTCAATTTTTCCGGGGTAAGATAAATCTCCTTACCCTTACCGCCTTCGCTGTCCCTTACGGTAATGTTTATACTACCTTTTAAAGAAACATCCTTTTCAATAGGGTCTCTGACGACAATCGGAATGAAATCGAATTTTTTGGCTACCGGCCTTAACAGGTCGCTAAAATCCCCTTCGAATACCGGGTCTTTAAAATCCGATATGAAGAATACCATGTTTTGTTTATTCATATTTTCAAAAATATACGAAAAGACCCCGGGGATATCAGCCTCGACCGGCGCCCCTTTATAATCTTCATCGATTACCGTATTCATTATTTTTATGCAGGATTCTTCGCCGAACTTCGCCGGCAGGAAAGATTTTATCTCCTTATCGAATGCGCACAATCCGATCGGGCTGTAAACATTACAGGCTGAAAAACCGATTAAACCGATGGCAATATCCCGGATATCCGGTTTCGAGGAGAAGAACATATCTTTGAAACGGCGCATCGAGCCTGACATGTCAGCCAGAATATACATCTTCATCTGGCGCCCGACCGAACGCAAAATAACTTCTTCGTCCCCGGTTTGTATTAAAGTAATCAAATCCAGGTCGCGCAAGTCGTCACCGGGTTCATACGGTTGGATATCGGCAAATTCAATGCCTTCCCCTTTATATATACTATCCCACTCGCCTGAGAAGATGTTTGTCAGCTTCAGGCGTGTGGAAAGTTGAATCTTGCTTTGCCGAAATTGTTTATATTCCTCTAGCCCCATCTTGTAATACCTTTTCCACAGCCGCAGCAATTACTTCCTGCGCTTTATTTACTTTTTCCCTGTCGTTGGAGATATGCTGGAAGCCCAGCCTGTGATTCAATATCGGGAAAGCCAGGGTAGCAATATCTGAAAAATCAACGTATTTTCTTCCCTTTAAGAAAGCTCTTGTTTTAGAACCTCTCTCCAGGAACAGGTATCCGCGTTCTCCTTCGGGTAAAAGATAAAAGTCGTCGGGATTCACTACCCCGCCCTCCGGCCTCAGGTAGCGGATTACACGAATAATATCCCTGCGTATTTCAGGACTGACAACAATGTTATTTCTGATGAATTCCCTGATCTCGAGTACTTCTTCTTTTGAAATAACCTTATTGATAGTCGGGTCTTTTTCCTGGTGAGAGCTGGCAATATATAATTCTTCTTCTTCGCTGAGTGACTCCGAATAAATCTTCATCATAAACCTGTCCAGCTGCGCCGC
>CAZGVH010000246.1:0-1619 GCA_964528955.1 uncultured Dehalococcoidales bacterium
TCGTGTACAAGGGTGGCAATATGCATCAACTCACTGGCCGAAGCCATATAAACGAGTTTTTCATGGTTATAGTTATAAAGGCTGCCTGAATGAAAGGCGAGCAGCGGACGTACTACCTTCCCGCCGCCGCATAAAATATGGCTCAGCATCTTGTGAAGCTCGGGGAAAGTTTTACTCTTTTCTGAGGCAAGGGCTTTAAAATTATCCTCTACCCCGGAAAGACCTTCTTTAACCAGTTCGTAAACCTGTTTAACATCCACTACCGCATTTCTCCTGTGAATTGTTTAAATATTATCTTTTCTGCCCAAGCGGGCGGTTTCCTGCTCTACAATTTCCTCGTCCAGCTTGATAAAAAGCGGCTCAGGCGGCAACAAATGCTGTCCGGGTGACGGTAAACGCAGCTGCCAGCCGTCGTCTTCTACCCTGCCCTCGTAACCCAGGTATTCGTGCAGCTTTTGGGAACTGAAAGGAAGGAACGGGTTAAATGCTGTTCTGAGACCGGAAATAACGGTCAGTGCTACATATAAAGTAACCGCCGCCGCCTGTTTATCAGTCTTTATAACCTTCCACGGGGATTTTTCCTCCAGGTAACGGTTGGCTTCCTGAGCCAGCGTCATGGCAGCTTTTATGGCTTCCTTGAAACGGCAGGCGGCTATAAGTTCACCCATCGTTTCCAGCGTCTCTTCCGTTTTCTTCAACAACACCTGGTTGCTTTCATCGACATCGACAGGGTCGGGAACGCAGCCGTCGAAGCTGCGATAGGTAAAAGTAAGCACGCGCTGCACCAGGTTGCCGTATGTGGCAACCAGTTCATCATTATTGCGGCGTACGAATTCGCGCCATGAAAAATCGGTATCGCTGGTTTCCGGCATATTTACGGAAAGTAGGTAGCGCAGCGGGTCGGGACTATAGCGCGTTAAATAATCGGGTACCCAGACCGCCCAGTTCAAACTGCTGGATAATTTTCTACCCTCGATGGTCAGGTATTCGTTGGATGGAACATCATAGGGTAAATTGAGGCCGCCGTATCCCATCAGCATCGCCGGCCAGATAATGGTATGGAAAGGAATGTTGTCCTTTCCGATAAAATAATAGCTTTTAACGTCATCGTCCTGCCAGAATTCGCGCCATTTATCCGGATTCCCATTAATTTTAGCCCATTCCTTCGAGGCCGACAAATAACCGATGACTGCCTCGAACCAGACATAGAGGCATTTGCCGTTATAGCCTTCCAGCGGTAATGGAATGCCCCAGCTGATATCGCGCGTAATCGCCCGGTCTTTCAGCCCGGATTGTAGGTATTTAAGCGTAAAATTGGAAACATTCGAACGCCAGTGCTTCTGTTTTTCCACCCATGACAACAGTTTTTCTTCGAAAGCGGTCAGTTTAAGAAAAAACTGTTCGGAGTTGCGGAATTCCGGGGTGGTGCCGCAGGTTCTGCAGCGCGGGGCGTTGAGCTCGTTGGGATTCAACGGCTGTCCACATTTATCGCACTGGTCCCCGCGGGCGCCGCTATATCCGCAAAGCGGGCAGATTCCTTCGACATATCTATCCGGCAAATAACGCTGGCATTTCGAACAAAACGGCTGTAAAACGATATCTTTATAGATATATCCCTT
>CAZGVH010000247.1:0-1604 GCA_964528955.1 uncultured Dehalococcoidales bacterium
ACATTCGCTCGAGGATATTTACCTCAGCCTTTTAAACGAAGAGGAAAAGATATGACAAAGCAACGCATCTTCAATATATTGAAAAAAGAGTGGCAGGTGATGTTTACAGAGATGAACAGCCTGATGCTGGTTACCTTGCTGCCGGTTATAATTCTGGCGCAAGGGTTATTGTATGTCTGGCTGATTGAAAAGTTCGGCGGAGAATCCATGATAGGCAGTCCCTTTTTCCAATCCGTACTGCAAAAAATCAGCGAGGTTATGCCGGCTGTCAGTACGCTGGAAATCGGTGAACAATTGCAGGTTTTTCTGCTTTCACAGTTCAATTTCTACCTGCTTCTGATTCCGGTAATGATAGCCGTCAGCTTTGCCACCTTCAGCATCGTCGATGAAAAACAAACCCGCAGTCTGGAAGCTTTGCTGGCAACACCCGTCAGGACATGGGAACTGCTGCTGGGGAAAGCGCTCTCCGGAGCCATTCCGGCCATCGCGGTAACCTGGATTTGCGGCGTGCTGCTGATTTTAGGGGTGCAAATACTTGGGTGGGGAAATTTGCTTGCCTATTTCCTCAATCCAGCCTGGTTCATCGTACTTTTCCTGCTGACGCCTGCTATATCGGTACTCAGTTTTCTTTTGGGAGTCATCGGTTCCGCCCGCGCCAAAGACTCCAAGAGCGCGCAGAACCTGGTACTGCTGATTGTGCTTCCGGTTCTGGCACTCATAGGCATCCAGATTGCCGGAGTGGTCTGGTTTACCACAATACTGACGCTTGTTCTGGCTATAGCCATAGTTATCATAGACTTCTTCGTCCTGAAAGCTGCGGTACGCCTGTTCAGCCGGGAATCGATAATAATAAGCTGGCGGTAGCATAAATCAACCGAATACTGGTCAATTGATGCCGTTATGGTTCGACAGGCTCACCACGAACGGCTTAGGTTATAACTTACATCACGAATTGCTCCAACAAATCACCATGAATGCTTTAAGTTAGTTATTCCGAACGGCTTAACTGCCCTCACTATCGGCAGTTTTCCTGACATTTACATGGTTTATAAATTATAAATCCGTTCGTCCTGAGCTTGTCGAAGGATGTACCTTATCCACAAACAAAAAGGCTGCAAAGTTCGTAGCCTTGCAGCCTTCTATATTCCGTATAAAATCGCAGGATATTAACGTTTTGTATACTGAGGCGCCTTGCGGGCACGTTTGAGACCCGGCTTCTTCCTCTCCTTGGCACGTGAATCACGCGTCAACAGGCCGTCCCCTCTTAATGCCGCCTTAAACTTCTCGTCTTCTTTTAACAGTGCACGCGATATACCCATCGATATGGCTCCGGCCTGTCCCGAAACGCCGCCGCCGTCTACCTTGACGGAAATATCGTATTTGCCCATTGTTTCGGTAACCATAAGCGGTTTTACAATGGACTGGCGATGCTCGAAACGAACAAACCTCTGATCATAGGGCATCCCGTTAATTAATATTTCTCCGCTGCCCGGTGCGATTCTTACCTGGGCTACGGCTGTTTTACGCCTGCCTGTTCCCTGCGAATAAGTTTTCTTTTTCAAAGTTTCCCTCACACACTATTAACCGATTTACTCTTTTACAGC
>CAZGVH010000248.1:0-1602 GCA_964528955.1 uncultured Dehalococcoidales bacterium
AAAAGAGCAAGGAAGAAGTGCTGGAAATGGCGCGTAACATGGTAAAACGTGCCAGAGGATGCGTAGAAGATATCGAATTTTCCCCCATGGATGCCAGCCGCTCCGACCCGCAATATATCTACCAGATGCTGGAAGCCGTAATCGACGCCGGGGCAACGACTTTAAATATCCCGGACACTGTCGGATATTCCATCCCCGATGAGTTTGGAAAACTGATTGCCGGAATTTTTAAAAACGTCCCCAATATCAATAAGGCAAAAATCAGCGTTCATTGCCATAACGATTTAGGCTTATCTGTAGCCAATTCATTGGCCGCCATACAAAACGGAGCTCGTCAGGTGGAGTGTACTATTAACGGTGTCGGTGAGAGAGCCGGTAATGCTGCCCTGGAAGAAATCGTTATGATACTGAAGACACGCAGCGATCTGTTCAACGTAACCACCGGTATTAACACCGAACAAATATACAAAACGAGCCGCATGGTCAGCGAATTGATGGGCTTCCCGGTACAACCGAATAAAGCGGTAGTCGGAGGCAATGCTTTCCGGCATCAGTCGGGTATTCATCAGGACGGCGTGATGAAGATGTCGCGCACCTATGAAATTATGGACCCCAGGACAATCGGTTTACCCGGATCGTCCCTGGTAATGGGCAAATCCAGCGGCAGACACGCCTTTAAAGAGAGGTTATCCGAACTGGGTTATAACCCTGCGGATGCCGATATCGACCGTTTGTTCGCCTCATTTAAGGAGTTAGCCGACAAGAAAAAAGAAGTTACCGACAGAGATATCGAGTCGCTGGTGGCACAGGAGAAAAGGGAAGTTATCATTAGTGAAACCTATAAACTGGATCGGCTGCAGGTAACCTGTGGAGATAAAGGGGTACCGACGGCAGCTGTCAGGTTGGTTTGTGCCGATGGAAGCGTTATTGCCGATGCCGCTCTGGGAACAGGCCCGGTAGATGCGGTCTATGAAGCTATTAACCGCCTGGTTAAAGTACCGAATAAGCTCACCGAGTTTACCGTAAAATCGGTTACCGAGGGAATCGACGCCATCGGAGAGGTATTGATAAGGATTGAGAGCAACGGTATTACATATACCGGCCGCGGAGCCGATACAGACATAATTGTGGCCTGCGCCAAGGCTTATTTGAACGCACTGAACAAGCTGTTTAGTACCAAATAGTTTAACCGTTTAAAGAGAGATTATAATGCCTGCCGAATTGGAAATGGTTCCGGCTGACATTTATAACTCTCGTCTTACCGTGGCATATTAATAATAAAGAATAATTATTTTAATTACTTTTCAGGAGTATTGAATTGACATTAATAGAAAAAATACTGGCAGCCCATAGTAATAATAAGACTCTGAGCCCGGGGCAGTTTATCAACGTCCGGGTGGATATGGTTTTATCGAACGATATAACCGCGCCGATCGCTATCAAGGAGTTTCGAAAGATCGGTGTCGGGAAGGTATTCGACCCGGCAAAAGTGGTTATGGTACCCGACCACTTTACACCCAATAAAGATATTGCGGCAGCCGAACAGGCTAAAATGGTGCGTGAATTCGCTCTCGAACAGAAAATCAACTACTTCGAAATCGG
>CAZGVH010000249.1:0-1592 GCA_964528955.1 uncultured Dehalococcoidales bacterium
ACATCAACACTACCGTTAACGGCATAGGCGAACGCTGCGGTAATGCAGACCTGGTGGCTACCATTCTTGCAATTACCAAATCCAAAGGATTCGGTAAAAAATATCAATTGGGAAATCATATCGATCTTTCGAAGGCTTATAAGATTGCCAAGTTTGCCAGTTATGCCTTCCACGTTCCTATTCCTATCAATCAGCCGGGTGTCGGCGCCAACGCTTTTGCCCATGAATCCGGCATCCATGCCGACGGCGTGCTCAAAGACCCGGAGAACTACGAACTCTACGGGTTCGAAGAGCTGGGCAGGGGAGATCCCGAGCTGGTTGAGACCGGCAGGGAAATCTGCGCCGGAGAATACAGCGGTATCTCCGGGTTCAGTCACATCATGGGGAAGATGTCGGTTTCTTTTAAAGACAGGGATGAAGCCAACAGGATATTGGAACTGGTTAGATACGCTAACGTCGAGGCTCAAAAACCCCTTACCGGGGATGAATTGAAATTTATTGCCGAATATCCGGATGTCGTCAAAAAACTGCTCACGCTGACTCCGCTGGAATAATTTATCTCTGATTCATTAATAAGCATTACAATTAACGGGGTTGTATTTACAAATCGACCCCGTTAATAAATTTAAAACCGCTCATTCCGTGATATAATGCTTAATTGATAACCTGGTGTTTCTATGAAAGATGAATTTACAGAAGAATTTTTGGTAAACGATATCTACCGCCGGCTTTCAGCCGCTTACGGGCCTCAGCACTGGTGGCCGGCCGAATCGCCTTTCGAGGTTATGGTAGGAGCCGTGCTGACACAATCGGCGGCATGGACAAATGTGGAAAAAGCTATCCGTAACTTGAAAGAGGCACAAGCACTTTCCCCCAGTTCGATCAGGAATATCTCTTTTTCCGAACTGGCGGAGCTTATCAAGCCCAGCGGATACTATAATGTGAAAGCCCGCAAACTGAAATCGCTGGTTTACTGGTTTAATGAGTATTATTCCGATGATATAAACAAAATGTCGGCGGGGGATACACAGAAATTGCGGGAGGAGTTGCTCACCGTTTACGGCATTGGACCGGAGACGGCGGATTCCATTCTGTTATACGCACTGGGGAAACCGGTTTTCGTTATCGATGCATACACCCGCCGTATTTTCGCACGCATCGGCTTGCTTAAAGAGGAAGATAGTTACAACGATTGCCAGAGACTCTTTACGGCAAATTTAGCAGCCGATACCGCCGTATTCAACGAATACCATGCCCTGATTGTAAAACTCGCCAAGGAAGCCTGTAATAAAAAACCCGATTGCGGTCAATGCTGTCTTGTCGAAGTATGCCGCTATGGGAAAAGTTAAAATGAAAATCGAAAAAGATATCGTCCTGAGTGACGGAAAAGTGCTTTTACGCTGCTGCCGTATCGAAGATGCGCAGGAACACTGCGATGCCGTTCATGAATCGCTTGGCGAACTGATGAAGTGGATGCCCTGGGCGAATGAGAATTATTCTGTCGACGACAGCCGTACCTGGCTGAAAGCCTGTTCTACCGTCTGGGACAAGGGAATGGAATACAATTTTGCCATTGTAAATCCGCTTACGCA
>CAZGVH010000250.1:0-1571 GCA_964528955.1 uncultured Dehalococcoidales bacterium
GGTGTCTTATTATCAAACAAGAGCTCGAATATTGCAAGCCTGAGGATATTGCGATCGATAACGGAGATTTGAGCGATAGGCCAGGTGGGTGCGAATTTCTTAATATTAGAGTCGATCTCTTTTTTATTATCGAGTACGCCGGATACCAGTTCCTTAACGAACTCGACATTTTCTTCGGTCAATATCTCTTGTGCAAGCGAATGCTGGATTACATCTTCCGGTTTATGTCCTACCGAATCGATTTCATATAATACCTGAAGTGCAACCGCTCTTGATTTCCTTCTGGCTCCAGTCATTTGTTAACTCCGCTTACTCTAACTTATCAGCTTCTATTATACCACCGCTTTATTATTCCGTAATAATCTGCGGGATTTTTCCTGTTATCGACAGGTTTAAATCATATTCTTTTGTTATTAAGTTAACCGGCGGAATCCCCTTTATCTTCTTACGCTCCAGTGTAGAGAATGGGGGTTCCGTAAAAAAACAAAATAAAGGCCGCTTCCATTCTTTTTATTCCGGCGCGCCGGTTATAGAACATAAGCGACCTTAAATGGTAAACATCAATTTATTTTTCAGATTTGTCGAATTGCGATACCGGAATAACAAAAGCTTATTAGGCTTTCTTTTTCGGACTTTCTATCTCTACTGCTTCTCTGCCGTTATAATTTCCGCAGGTTTTGCAGGCATGATGCGGAAGTTTAGCGCTGCCGCATTGAGGGCAATTCATAATGGCTTGAGGCGTCAAAGCGAGATGGCTGCGTCTTTCGCCCTGTCTTGCTTTAGCAGTTTTACGTTTAGGTAATGGTGTCATATTTTACTCCGTTTCTATTCCTTTGATATAACTATCTATATTACCATAATGGTATTAAATTTTAAAATCATTCACCGTTGCAATTTTTTTCGCAAAGAGGTTTCATCGGTATCGCCAGCAGTGTATACTGCCTGATGGCCTCGGTAAGGTCGAGTATCTGGTGTTCGTCGATTTTAAAACTTTCTTCCTCTTCCGGGGATTCAGCCGGGTATCCGCTGCCCATATCGAGAACCGGAAAATATTCCTCTTCGATCATTACCTCCAGCGGACAGTTGAAATCCTCCAGGCAGCGGGCACAGATAACCTTTACAGATACGAAGAATTTACCTTTTACCAGTATACTGCGATTGGTTCGTGTCAATTTGACACTGCCTTTAACGGGAATCAGTAAATTATCTTCCTTATCGTTGATGACGTCATCGATTTCATAATCGCGTGAAGAGCCTATCGATTCTTTTAGCAGCTGGGATACATTAATTTGCACGATTGTTCCTTGTAACTAATTTACTATAATTATACTCAGGGTAACGATATTACTGCAAACTCAAGATAGTTTATGTACTATTATTTAACCGATTTGACAGCTATACCCCTTCAATCTATAATCCAGTTATATTTATCGAGGGGGGATTTCAATGAACGCAAGAGCTTATGTATTAGTAGAGACTTCAGTGGGTAAAACAAAAGCCGTTGTAACCTCTCTGAAAAAAATGGAAGGCGTAAAGTCGGTCGATACCGTTACCGGCCCGTATGATGTTAT
>CAZGVH010000251.1:0-1565 GCA_964528955.1 uncultured Dehalococcoidales bacterium
CAGATGCTGCATAAAATAGAAGTGATTAACCGCGCCCTGGAAATCAACCGCCCGAACAGTAATGACGCTGTCGATGTCTTATCGAAAGTCGGCGGGTTCGAGATCGGCGGATTGACTGGCGTTATTCTGGGAGCAGCCGCCAACCGTATCCCGGTAGTAATAGACGGTTTCATTTCCGGTGCGGCGGCGCTGATTGCGGTTAAACTATGCCCTATGGTAAAAGATTACCTGATCGCTTCACACCTTTCGGTTGAGCAGGGGCACCGCATTATGCTGGAATACATGGGATTGCAGCCGCTTTTATCGCTGGATATGCGCCTCGGAGAGGGAACCGGTGCGGCGCTGGGAATCTCGCTGGTCGAGGCATCGGTTAAAATACTGAAAGAAATGAAAACCTTCGACGAAGCGGGTGTTTCCGATAAGGATGCGGAGGTCTAAATGGGCTTCAGGATAGCAATAGCATTTCTGACCGTAATCCCGCTTCCCTTTAAAAAAGAGTGGGAATCGAAAGACATCGCTTCGTCTTTAGTATTTTTCCCGGTAGTCGGTTTGCTTATCGGTGTATTTTTATTCCTGGTTAACCGGGCATTGGGCGAGGTCTTTCCTGCGGTTGTTACGGCTGCGTTGACACTGCTTTTCTTGGTATTGATCAGCGGCGCCATGCACTTGGACGGGCTTGCCGATAGCTGCGACGGGTTGGGAGGCAGCACCCCGGAGAAGCGGCTGGAAATAATGAAGGACAGCCATACCGGGGCTTTCGGCGCTGCCGGAATCTGCCTGCTGCTACTGGTTAAATTTGCCGCCATCGTTTCCTTGCCTGGTGATTGGCTGCTGGAGATATTTCTGTTGGCTCCGCTTTTGGGAAGTTGGGCGATGGTTTTGGCGATTACCGCATTCCCTTATGCGCGAAAGAGCGGAGCGGGACTGGCGTTCAAGCAGGGGGCAACCGCATTGCGATTGCTTATCGCATCGATTATTACATTGGCAGCTGCTATCCTGTTAGCCGGATGGTGGGGAATTGTCATGATGGCGATAACCGGCCTGATAACTCTTTTAACGGGAATCTTTTTCAAATCTAAGCTGGGCGGATTGACCGGCGATACATATGGGGCTGTAAAAGAGGTAAACGAAGCAGTAGTCCTTATCGTTATGCCGGTTCTGTTTTCGATTGTTTTTTAAGGAGCACTTAGTTTTGAAGTTATTTCTGGTCAGGCACGGGCAGACGGATTTAAATAAGGTCAGGCGATACCAGGGGCGCGTCGATGTCCCCTTGAATGAGACGGGAATCGGGCAGGCGCAGAAGCTGGCTTCGCGCCTATCCTGCGAGCAGTTCGATAAAATTTATAGCAGCCCCCTTTCAAGGGCAAAACAGACAGCCGAAATAATTCACAACGGCTTTTGTGTTGACATAATGAAACTGGATGAACTGGTAGAGATGGATTTCGGGAAGCTGGAAGGCAAGACATATAAAGAAATAATCGAAATATTTCCGGATTGGAACCCGGCTGTCTTCGATTTTACGTTTGCCGGTGGAGAAAACCTGGATAGCCTGGCTGTTCGTGTTC
>CAZGVH010000252.1:0-1545 GCA_964528955.1 uncultured Dehalococcoidales bacterium
GGGGTTATCCTCCGGCGCGTTGCAAAATACCACCAGCTTGGCGCAGGCGATGCCGTTCTCTTTTGCCGAGAGTTCGGCAGCTTTTTTAATCACGCGCCCCATTTGGGCAACGGCATCCATGTTGATGCCGGACTTTGTAGTGGCTATATTAACCGAAGCGCAAACCCTTTTGGTTTCCGATAACGCTTCGGCAATGGAATCGACGAATCTTCTATCCCCGTCGGTGTAACCCTTATGTATAAGCGCGCTGTAGCCGCCGATAAAATCGACGCCGGTAATTTCGGTTGCCCTGTCCATTGCCTTGGCAATCTTCAAATAATCCCCGTTAGCGCCTTCGCCTATAATGGAAATCGGGGTTACCGAGATGCGCTTGTTAGTGATGGGTATGCCGTATTCCTTTTCGATATCCTCTCCGGTTTTTACCAGCTTCTCCGCTTTGCGCGTTATCTTGTCGTAAACACGCATTGCCAGCGCGTCCATATCGCTATGGGCGCAATCCCTTAAGGAAATCCCCATAGTTATGGTCCTGATATCCAGGCTTTCGCTGGATATCATTTTTATCGTTTCCAGTATCTCGTAAGTATTTATCATGATCCTTTTCCCCGAAGATTTGTCATTTTATTATTCAGCAAGGACTGTTAAATTTTGTGCATGGCGTTGAAGATATCTTCACGCTGGATCCTGATGGAGAGTCCCATTTCCTCTCCCTTGTCGTTCAGCTTTTTCGATAGCTGATCGAAAGTAAGCGTCGGATTGGTGAGGTCTACCAGCATTATCATGGTAAAGATGTCCTGCAAAGTAGTCTGAGTGATATCCAGTATGTTGATGTTGGCTTCCATTAATATGTTGCTGACGGCGGCGATAATGCCGACCCGGTCTTTTCCGATTACAGTAATAATACCGCGCATTTTCTCTCTCCCTGAATTTTATACATACGATTATACAACAAACACGTAATATTCGGCGATGACTGTCATAAATGGCAGATTGATTAGGAATTATTCTGAATTAAAAAGGATTTTTTACTGCTCTTTCAAATCGTGAGAGGTTTTATTATCGATTTTGCGGCGGAATATGCGTTTTCCGTATTTCTGGAAAAACACAGCCAGCAAAACGATGCTGATTCCTGTAAGTCCAAGAATAAGCGGGAAGATGGCCGACCCCTCGAAGATATCGAAGACCAGGTTGAAGATATATAAATAAATTCCGATTACGGCGAATACCATGAACGCGATTTCGCGTAAATATAGACTTAATCCGGCAAATATCAGGTATACTGCAAGATATAACAGGCCGAATAAGATACTGTCGCTGTCAAAGAAGAGTATGCTGAATGTAAATAGAAGCCAGATAAGACCGTAGAGCTTCACCCAGAAGGCGTATTTTTTCATTCCGTATACGGTCATCCAGATTCCAGCCAAGATGAATAATGCGCTTATTACAGTCGTACTTTCACTGAAAAGAAAGGATTCTCCCCATATCATCTGTACTAAATCGATAAGCGTCAGATGTGTAAATACGGTTGCCAGCAGCGCAATAAGCGGG
>CAZGVH010000253.1:0-1532 GCA_964528955.1 uncultured Dehalococcoidales bacterium
TCCCGGTACGGTTAATGGAAGCCCCGATAACCTCGTCGCCGGTTTTTTTATCGACCGTGATGCTTTCACCGGTAATAATAGATTCATCAATGGTAGTATAACCCTCGCGGATGATGCCATCTACAGGAACGCTTTCTCCGGGGCGTACAACAAGAATATCGCCCACAACCACATCATCGACAGGAACCTGTTTTTCCTGTCCGTCACGGATAACAGAGGCAATTTTAGGCTTTAAACCGATTAACTTTTTTATAGCCGCCGAAGTGCGCCCTTTAGCCCTGGCTTCCAGAAACCTGCCCAGCAGGATTAAGACGATAATCATTGAAGAGGTATCGAAATAAAGGTTCGGCTCGATGACGCCGCTGATGAATGCCGAAGGAAACAGAACGGCTATCATGCTGTAGAGATAAGCTGCCGACGTTCCGACGGCAACCAGGGTATTCATATCGGTTGTCTTGTGTTTTAAAGACGACCATGCTCCCCGGTAGAATCTCAGCCCCGCCCAGAACTGCACCGGCGTCGCCAGCGCCCATAAAAGATAGGATTTGCCCGTAAACGAGGGTAGGAATCCTAAAATCAGGACGGCTACTCCCAGTATTGCCGCTATAATCAGCGTGTTTTTTAATTTATTAATCTCACGGCTGGCCTTATCGGTTACATCCTCAGGAGCGATGGTTTCGCTGGATACTTCAAAACCTGTATCCTTTACCGCCTGTTTTACCGCTGCCAGGTTTTCATCTTCCAGGTACGATACCGTCGCCTGCCCGTTTGCCAGGTTAACGTTGGCCGACACTACGCCCGGCACATTCATAATAGCCTTTTCAACGCGGCTGACACAGGAAGCGCAGGACATTCCGCCTACATTAAAAGATGATTGCAGTACAACCGGTTTAAAACCGAGTTCCGCAATGGTTTCGATAATAGCAGCCGGTCTAATCTCATCGTCAGAATATTCCACTATCGCTTTTTCGGAGGCAAAGTTGACTGAAGCCTTATATATCCCGGGCAATTTCGATAATGTCTTTTCTATATTGGCAGCGCAATTGGCGCAGGTCATGCCGTTTATTTTAATTACTGTTTTAACCAGTGCTCTATCTGCCATCTCTGACATCTGTAATCCGCCTTTTATCTATTCGATATATTTATCGCAAAATATCAAACACACAGCTGTTACTTACAGACCGAAGAAATACTATATAAATATAATAGTCCCCTACGATATATTTGGCAACAGTTCGCAAATAAATATTACTTTTTAATATATTGTCCAATCTCATCTCATAGTGTAAAATCATTGTCGGGAGTACCCTTTGCGTAAAAAAGAACATTTATATACCGCACCGCAAATAACCGACGAATGCTATATCAGGCGCATGACGCTCGATGAGGCTATGCCGATACTTGAAAGGTATATAAACGATGCCTTTATGTCGGGAACTGTTTTAATCAAGATAGTACACGGCAAGAGCGGCGGCACCCTCAGGAATGCCGTTCACAATAGGCTGGCAAATCACCCGCTTATCAAGTTCTAC
>CAZGVH010000254.1:0-1509 GCA_964528955.1 uncultured Dehalococcoidales bacterium
GGTTGAATCTTGCAAGCGGTGATATGCTACTGGCGATATTGGTAGGCGTTTCAATGTGGGTAACGCAAAAGATGTCGGCGGCGCCTACTACAAATCCGCAGCAGAAGTCTCAGGCGCAGATGATGACAGTCATGATGCCCTTGATGTTTGCTTTCTTTTCGCTGACCTTCCCCAGCGGTTTAGCCTTATACTGGTTTATTTCCAACGTAATCACCATAATTATGCAGTACATGATTACAAAGAGCTGGGGTACTTTGGATGTTCAGGGATATCTGGCGACAATAAAAAGCCTGATACCAGTTAAAAATACTAACAAAAAGGATAAGGATAAAAAGCTAAAAGAACGTATTGCTTCTGTAGAGAACAGCGGTAAAAAAGAAGTTAAGGCATTGCCGGCTGATATTTCCGGCAATGAAACCGGAGTTGCAGAGGAGGGAGCCGATGCAGGTGGTAGAGAAGAGCGCAAAGACGGTGGAGGAGGCTATAAAACTAGCTTTGACAGAACTAAACAGAAACCGAGAGGAGGTAGAAATAGACGTTCTAAGCGAAGGTAGCCGCGGTGTATTTGGAATCGGGACGGAAGAGGCAAGGGTCAGGGTGAAGGCCGCTAATTGCGCAAACGTAGAAGAAGATACTATGGATATCATTAAAGATACATTAGAAAATATACTGGAAAAAATGGGAATAGAAGCGTCTGTCTACTATCAGGAAGGGGATTCTTTTTCCGGGGAAGACGGCGAAGATGCTCCTGCGGTTTATAATATAGAAGGAGATGAACTGGGAATATTAATCGGAAGGCGAGGGCAAACGTTATCCTGTTTGCAATATATAGTTAAAATTATCGCCGCCAATCGCATTCAGGATTCACTGCCTTCGATAGTAATCGACGTTAACGGTTATAAAGAGAAGCGCCAACTGGTATTGAAAGAGCTGGCGGAACGCGTTGCCGAGCAGGTGGAAAACAGCGGCAAGTCTTTTACCCTGGAGCCGATGCCAGCCTACGAAAGGCGTATTATTCACATGGCTTTATCAGGACATCAGGGAGTCAGAACCGAGAGTGTTGGTTATGGGGAAGATCGCAAGGTGTCGATTATTCCCAAGTATTAAGTAATAAATCTTCGACAGGGTCTTTAACCTGTCAGTATTGATAAAATAGAACCGTTGTGGTAGTTTATTAAAAAGGCGATGAAGGAGAAGAGTAGATAGGAAGCTGCAGTCAGCGAACCTGGTATGGTGGGAGCAGGTCTGAAAGTTCTATCGAAAATCACTCCCGAGCTGCCAACCGAAAAGTGGAATACCGAGTAGGCCTGGACGGATTTGTCCTCCGTTATCCGTGACAAAGGCATAATACATTGCCTTATTAAGCGCCTCCGCCGGGTGCGGGGGAATCTGGGTGGTACCGCGGGTTAATTTAATCCCGTCCCTGACTTGGGGACGGGATATTTTATTATAAGGGGAGTTTATATGTTTCAACCTGTAAACAGTAAAGCGGATTTTGCGAAACAAGAA
>CAZGVH010000255.1:0-1501 GCA_964528955.1 uncultured Dehalococcoidales bacterium
ACGGAAACGACCATCGGGGTCTTCGACGGGGAGCAAAAGAAGACCACTTTTCAAATGACTACCTCGATTCACCGCACGGCTGATGAAGCCGCTGTACTGCTTCTCAGCATCATGAAGAGTCGCGGGTTGGAGGTATCCGATATCAAGGAAGTGGCTTTGTGCAGCGTAGTGCCTCCTTTAACGGTCATTTTCGATAATATGATAAAGCGCTACTTTGAAATTACACCGCTGATCGTAGCTGCCGGCGTAAAAACCGGTATACGCATCTGCATGGATAATCCGAAGGAAGTCGGCGCCGACCGCATTGTCGATGCCGTTGCCGCACATCATCTTTACGGTGGCCCCTTGATAATAGTGGATATGGGAACGGCGACCACTTTTGAAATCGTTTCCAAAAACGGCGATTATCTGGGCGGGGCGATTGCCCCGGGAATGCTCTCCTCTGCCGAAGCCCTGTTTCAAAGGGCTGCCATGCTGCCCAGAATCGAACTTACGTCACCGAATAAGGTCATCGGCACCAATACCATTGACGCTATGAAATCGGGTGTGGTATACGGTTATGTGGGGCTGGTGGAAAGCATGGTACAGCGCATGCAGAAGGAACTCGGCGGCAAAGTAAAAGTGATAGCCACCGGGGGATTTTCCAGCCTGATAGCTAAAGAGACTGGGGTTATCGATGAAGTCAATCCCGACCTGACGCTTATCGGTCTGAGGTTGATTTACCGTATGAACCGCGAATAATCTTTTATCGGAAAATCTTCTCAATGGGTCATCAACCTAGATAGCGTTGATTTAAAGCATCCATGTAAAGGCTGCCGTAAAAATAACTATCGAGGTTGCGGTTACGCTGAAGCGGTATCTCCAATCTTTCTTTTTATACAAAAGATATGCCAGAATGCAGCCTGCGAATAAAGCCCCGATTAAATAGTTGGTTAATGTCGGCCATCCTCTGCCGGTACTGAGGATATAATAAAGTATAATCGTTATCGGAACTACTGCGTAAACTGCCTTGGATAAGATAGTTCTGTTCGAGCGGAAGACAACCAGGCAAAAGATAGCCAGTATTATAGCAAGAAACAAGTATTCAATTGGTGAAGTTAATGGATGCGAATGAGGATGTCCAAAACTTAAAGATGAACGGCCCAAAATGACAACCAGCGGGATTGTTACTACTATAGAAGCTATTATCGCCAGAGTAGACGGGAGTTTATTTTTCAGCGTATTTTCCATTTTATAATCCTCCTGCGATTTCTCGTATATGATATCACTGAGAATTAATTCAGGCAAATATTTTTTAATGGACGGGAAAATATCTCCGCTGCTTTTATAATAAACCTTGCATAGTAATATGGTTTAAGGGTAGACTTAAATATAAATTATTCGTATGGTAACAGGTACACGTAATGGATATATTGAATGATAAAACCATCCTTCTGGGAATAACCGGAGGAATCTCCGCATACAAGTCTGCCGATATTGCCAGCAAGCTGCGCCAGTGCGG